>JAKFXM010000098.1 GCA_021731385.1 Methanobacteriota archaeon | reverse complement strand
TTACCAGAAGACAATAACTTACCTATCAGGGCCGTGGGATAGTTTGGATCATAAGAGCATTTCATATACCTTGAGAGACAAGGTCTCTCCAGAATTTTTCAGGGGGCGTAGCCTATCAGCCACATACCCTTTAAAATTCCTCAAAACATTATAAATTCCACTCAAGGGGCCGTGGGGTAGCTTGGTCAATCCTTCCAGCTCGGGGTTTCGTCGAGGTTGAATTAATCATGAGACGAAAAGCTGGAAACTCGAGTTCAAATCTCGACGGCCCCAAAGTTTTCTGAAATTTATTTTAAGAAGATAATAGTATATCCCAATGCCTCCGTGGCTCAGACTGGCAGAGCGGCTGACTTGTAAGGATTTCCATTTGGAAAAACCAGGCAATCAGTAGGTCGAGGGTTCAAATCCCTCCGGGGGCTACCTTTCAAAATTCCAAATCCTTCTTTATAAGGGTACAATCTAATCTCTCTTCCCGTAGTGCCTAACACAGATAGAGAATTTCTAACACCTTCTCAGGAGTTGGTGCATTATGAAATTTCTGCAATAATATTGGCAATTCTGCCATGGATAATCTTTCTGCTATGGCTCTGGTTAGAACCCAGGGGATATCCGGAATTACCACCTAAGTATTGTAAAATTCCCGGGTTAAGTATTTTAAATATAAAAAATAATAGTAAATATATATATAACAAATATATAAACAACTACCTTTTTGCTTGTTTAATATGATTTTCCTCTGGAAAATCATAGCTTCGATTCGAGACCAAAGGTCTCGAAATTTCGACGGCTCTGCCGTCGAATCGAAAGCAAAGCTTTCGAATAATAACATAAATCACACGTATTAATGCCTTTTGGGTTAGTAAAAAACGGTGAAAAACATTGAAAATTAAAAAATCTGAATTAAAAGGTATTATCAATGCTCCATCTTCTAAGAGTTATACGCATAGAGCGATTTTTTGTTCCTCATTAGCTGAAGGAAAGTCACGAATAATAAATTATCTCGACTGTGAGGATACTAGAGAAGCTATAGTAGCGTGTCGTGCTTATGGGATTAGTATTAACGAGGTTGGCAGTGATTTGGATATAGTTGGAACTGAGAAATGGAAAGCGCCACCAAATCCGATAGAGTTGGCAGGTTCAGCTACAGTCTACAGATTTTTGCTTGCAATTGCCGGTTTAGCTGAAGGAAAGACTATCATAAAACGGTTGGGGCAATTGAAAGAGAGACCAAATGGAGAAGAATTTATTGCTGAATTAAAGAAAATAGGGGTAGAGTCAAATCTACATAATGGGCAAGTTGAAATTTTTGGAAAAGGATACTTAGACGGCGGAAAATTGAATCTTCGAAGCGATATAACTTCACAATACATCTCCGGATCTCTTATTGCATTCCCATTAGCTAGAAATAATACAGAAATTACAGTTACAACAGAGCCTGAATCAGGGGATTACATAGAAATGACATTGGATGTTCTAAAGAATTTTGGGGTAAACATTGATTCAGAGGGTTTAAGGCATTTCTCAATTGCAGGAGGTCAGCATTACACGCCCAGGGAGTATAAAATTGAAGGGGATTTCTCATCTACAGCCTTCCTACTGGCAGGTGGTGCAATTAATGGGGACATAGAAGTCAGGAATTTGAATATGGACTCAAAACAGGGAGATAAGGAAATTCTGAATATTCTAAAGAGGATGGGTGCAAACATTGAAATAATGAAGAATATGGGTAGCGTGAAAGTTAAAACATCAGATTTGAAGGGTATCGAGATAGATGCAAAAAACATCCCTGATTTAGTTCCTGTTTGTGCAGTTCTTGGCAGTCTTGCCGATGGTGAAACACGAATTATTAATGCAGGAAGATTAAGGATTAAGGAAAGTGATAGGCTAAAAACGATAACTGAAGAATTGAGGAAAATGGGCGCAGATATAAAAGAGTCAAATGGCGGTTTAATCATACATGGAAAAGATTCGTTAAATGGGGCTACAATTGATTCCCATGATGACCACAGAATCGCTATGAGTTGTACTATAGCTGCATTATCTGCAAAAGGAGAAACTATTATAAAAAATGCTGATTCTGTGAAAAAATCCTACCCTGCTTTCTTTGAGGATTTAAGAAAATCTGGTGCGAATATAAGTTAAGAGGATATGGGCGGATATCCGGGATTGTTTAATGAACACATCCTCTTTTTTCATTTCTCCTCTTCCAACTCTAAATTTCCTTTCTCAGTAAGTCTTATCTTAACCTTAGTACCCTTATCCCATCCCTTCGCTTCAACCAATGCTCTTGGCAACGTGAGATAGTATTGCCCTTTATTTGTCTTTTGTATCTTCATCTTTGATCAGAATTCATAGTAATTTACATAGTAGTATCTAAATATAGAATTCTATAGTTAAGTAGGGATTGAGCATATTACTATCAATTTTTCCGGGGGCTAAAGGAGAAATATCGTTAACCGAGAACCAGACTCGCGCTGACAAATGCCTCTACAAAGGCTGCTATCACAAGGAGCGGTATTATGAGAAACAGGTAGATAAATATCAGTTCTTTCAGATGAGATATTAAATTTTGTATTCTATCCTTTCTTGTGCCGAAGATTATAATTCCTGCCCTGATGCCTATTGCTGCAGAGATCAGAAATGCAGGGAGTTCAAATATCGAATGTGGCAATACGCCCTTGATGAGTATGTCAATGCCTAAATTCCTTGTGAGTGTGAGTTTTGAGACAAAACCGAATATGAAGCCATTGAAAAAGAGGATTACAAGAGATAGTATGACTGTAAATCCTGAAATTAGCAGTATTGCTGTTGCCCAGAGATTTCTTGACAGGATGTTAAGCGCAGTCTGGAATTTCGATTCCTCGATTATGTTCGCAAATACAACATCCTTCAATACAGGAAGAATCTGCCCTTCCGTTTTCTCAAATGACAAAAAGCCTGCAACCCCTCCAATGATGAAAAAAATCACCGAGAGCAGAATCAGGTTTTTATTTTTTTTGAGAATTTCATGAATATCTTCCGCCATCATTCCTCACCACTATTGCCGCACCACAGGATGTGCAGTAAACCGCATCTGTCGGATTGCTGATTCCGCAGTTTGGGCATATGTTAAATCTTATTGTCTTGCCAGTGTATTGGTGAATACTTGAATCAAACCGCCTGAATTTGGACATCATATCTGCTGTGCTAGATATCATTGAGCCAAGGATACTCCCTATTCCCGCAAATACAATACCTGTGAGATTCCAGAGCAGGATTATCCACAGCAGGAGAATGTTATTGAGTCCCCATTTTGAAAAAACAAAAAGAAGTAAAATTACAAAACCAATGATTGCAGATAAAACTCCCGACAGAAACCTCCTTTTCACACTGCCCTTTGCAATAAACCCTGCAATAAATCCCACAATCAGGGGACCTATGATTGGTATCCAGTTCAGCAGGATATACATTGCAGTTCCGGTGATAACAGCAAGTGTTGTTGAAAAAATTTCCTTTATGTTTGGCATTCTCGTTACTTTATTTCTGTCAATGCCTTGATAAGCAATTTTACGGAATTCTCAATATCCCTGACATCAAAAACCCCGGTTGGCGAATGGATATATCTGCATGGTATTGAGATAACCCCTGTCGGAATACCCTCTCGGGTAAGATAGATTATTGCACCATCCGTCATCCCGCCTTCAAGGACATCTATCTGATACGGGATTTTGTATTTCTTTGCAGTTTCCACTAACAAACCTCTTAATTTTGGATGCGTTACAACACCCCTGCCAGAAGCCTCAGTTATTGTTATTGCCGGACCTTTGCCAAGCTTCAGGTTGGATTCGGTTTCCTTAAGTTGCGGGGTATCGCCTGCTATTGTCGTGTCCACGGCAAATGCATAATCCGGATTCAGTTTGAATGCCGCAACCCTTGCCCCTTTTAATCCAACCTCCTCCTGTGCAGTTCCTACGGCATATATTGTGACATCTATATTCTCAGGTATCCTCTCCATTATCTTTATCAGTGCATAACACCCCAGTCTGTCATCAACCGCCTTTCCATACATGAGATTTTTGTTTAGTCTTCCGAAATTCGGCTCAAATATTATCGGGTCGCCGATTTCAACCATATTTTTTGCCTCTTTTTCATCCTTCGCGCCGATATCAATGAACATCTCATCATGCTTTACTATCTTCTTCTTTTCTTCCCCCTTCTGCAGATGAGGGGGCTTGGATCCTATCATTCCTGCAATGTCACCTTTTTTTGAATTTATTATGACCCTTTGATTCAGCAGGATTCTGTCGTCTATCCCGCCAATTTTCACGAAGCTTATATAACCATTCTTGTTTATGTACTTCACCATTAAGCCTATTTCATCCATATGGGCGGCAAGCATTATCCTCTTCTTGCCCCTGCCCTTTGTTGCTATGATATTTCCAAAATTGTCAACTTCAACATGTTTGCAGGATTTTTTAAATTCCCTATCCATTATCTCTGCCACATCATTTTCAAATCCCGAAATCCCATGTGCATTGCACAATTCTTTGAGTAGTTCCATCTTCGTTTATTGTAAAATTGTTTTATGATTTATATATGGAATACTTAAGTTATATCTGGATTTCTACTTAAATGAAAGGCAAGATTATTTCACGCATTGGTAATGAGATAATTGCCTCTGTGCCCCAAGATTCGGAAAAAACTTTAGATTTAAAAACTGCCAGAAAAATTTATGGAAAAACCGTTTCTGTTGATAACTCAAATATCGGCAAAATCTTTGACATAATCGGGAGGACAGAATCACCGTACATTGTCATTAAACTTTTCAAGGGAAAAAATTCAGATATCATTGGAAAATTCGTCAGTATCTAAAAGTGCCAAAGACAAAAAAGATTGCCGAAAAAGGGATTGGGGATAATGACATATCCTCCAACTCAGGTAAAAAACCATGCCCGCAGTGCGGAAGTCAGAACATAATGGTTGATTACCGCCACGGGGAACTTGTCTGCCAGAAGTGTGGTCTTGTTCTTGAGGAGGAGATCCTAGATCTTGGTCCCGAGTGGAGGGCATTTGACGAGGAACAGAAGAGTAAAAAATCGAGGACTGGCGGTGCAGTAAAATTTGCAAAGTTGAGTAAGGGTTTAACAACAGAGATTGACAGATATGACAGGGATATAAGGGGCGGTCCGATAGAACCTGAAAGAAAGGCCCAACTATACAGGCTCAGAAAATGGCATAAAAGGTCAAGGATGTATGATTCTGTCCAGAGAAATCTCTCCATTGCATTGCCGGAACTTGACAGAATGTGCGCATATCTTAACATCACTGGAAATATAAAGGAGGAGTGCGCGATGTGGTACAGGAAAGTGGTCAGTTGTGGACTTGTCAGAGGGCGGTCAATAGAAAGCGTAGTTGCTGCCGTGATTTATCTAATCTCCAAGCAGCATCAACTTCCAAAGACATTAGAGGAGTTGGAGGATGCCTCAAGCGTTAAGAGAAAGGACATTGGGAGGAGTTATCGCTTCATTTGCAGGAGATTGAATTTGAAGATGCCGGTTGCAACACCAATGGATTATGTCCCAAGATTTGCTTCAAAATTAGGTCTTTCAGGTGAAACAGAGGCAAAGGCGATTGAAATTTTAGAAGAGGCAAGAGAGAGGGGCATAACCTCTGGAAGGGGCCCCACAGGTATTGCAGCAGCGGCAATATATCTGGCAGGAAGGATAACAAAGGACAAGCAGACGCAGAAGGGGATCGCAAGTAGGCTCAAAGGTGTTACAGAGGTTACAATAAGGAACAGATACGATGAACTCGTAAAGACTCTGGGTTATAAGGTGTAATCCCTATTCTTGAGAATGAATACCCCGACCTTAATTCTTTATGAGATAAGCAGGCGAATGAAATCCGGAAATGATTCTATTTTTATATCGTCATCTGATCTTGGCGTCTCTCTCGGAATTTCACAGCAAACCGCATCTAGGTATTTATTGAACTTAGAAAAGGGAAATCTGATTAGCAGGAAGATTTCAAATGAGGGACAGGAGATAAGACTGACATCCGAAGGTCTTGACCTTTTGCAAGGACTCTATACGAACCTGAAGGAATTTTTTGAAGGGAAAAAGAATTTTAAAAATCCTGTGCTTGAAGGAGAGGTCATCACAGGAATTGGGGAGGGTGCATATTATATCAAGGAATATGAAAACAGGATCAAAGAGACCCTTGGATTCAAACCGTTTCCCGGAACCCTGAATGTAAGACCGGGGAAACCCCAGAATATTGAGAACTATGCTACCGGGGTTATAAGGGGTTTTGAGAAGGGCGGAAGAACCTTTGGTAATGTGAAATTTCTGCCGGTGAAAATTATAGTTAATTCGACGGCAGAGCCGTCGATTCGACGGCAGAGCCGTCGAAATTTCGAGACCAAAGGTCTCGAATCGAAGCTCCGAGGACAAAGTCCTCGGATTAAAGACAAATCCGCTGACGGCTATCTTATCCTTCCTAAGAGGACACACTACAGGGATACTGTTGAAATAATAAGCGAATCGAATTTAAGGGCAAAAATGGGGATAAAAAATGGAGACAAGATAAAGATCGAATTAATACATACTTATCCAATTAACGATTTTTCAAGTACTTCCCCCTCCGGCTTTAACTCTGAAAAAATCCGTGCACTGAATTTGTAGATTTTCACTCTATGGTCAAGCCAGCAGTCTGGGGTAAGACCTGCCTTCATGCAGGTATGGGAGAGAAATTCTTCAACATCCCACCCCCATTCAACAGGCACCTGCGGAAGAAGAAGCCCCTTCAGAATGCCTGACTCCACAACTAGACCGTCCCTCCCTATCTTTATCTTTCCGGGGTATTCCATTGGGTCATTGACATCTATCAGTTCAGGTATGGTAAGAATTGAAATTTCAACAACAAGATTTTTCATCTCTCCCTTTTTCACTGGCCTAAATCTTGGGTCTCTGAATGCTGATGACAATGAAACATCCTTTATCCCATTGCCCAATGGCATTATCGGCTCTGTATAGCCTATACAACCCCTTAACTCATGGCCTGGATATTTCTGCAGCGTTACAAAAATTCCGCAGAATTCATCCATAACATTCTTCATATCCTCAGGAATTTCAGGCGGCTCTGAACCAAATTGCGATTCTATCGTTCTCCGTGCAAATTTTACGAGGAATTCTCCCTGCTCAAGAGTTAGCGGCATCTTAAACCTTGATTAGTACAATTACTTATAGAGGGTTTTGAATAATCCACAAAAACCGACTAAACAGATATATCATCACATTCCAAATATTTAATTACATTTTATATATCGGGAAAGTAAGCGAAAATTCACACTAAAAAAACAGAGGTGTAAGCAAGGTAAAGAGCGATTTATTTAGTCGCAATTCCTCCCCGACCTAAAGGTCGGAAGGTATGTGGCTGATTTGCAAAGCAAATCAGACACGTGTCTGAACCTGAAAGGTTCAGCCACATCCTTGCGAGTTTGTAATGAAGAACTGCCAGCGGTTCTCAGAAAGATAGTGGCAATCTCAAAAACTAACATCGAGCATATAGAAGTTTTAGTGAAGAAAGTTCAAATATTGGATGAAATCTGGCAATCTCTCTTGGACGAGCCTGAAGAAATGATTAAGGGTCTAATGCCTGTGGTTAAGTCGATTATCAGTCAAGGTTATCCAGACTATCAGTTTGAAGACACAGAAATTGAGGATTTGTTGAAAGAAAGGGTCAAGGAAATAATTTCAGGTCCATCTGAGGAAGAGGCTCAAACTGAGACACCCATGGAATCCATACCATGGCGAGGTGGAAGTCCACGAAAAATGAAACTAAAAGGTGAAGTCTTTGAACTGCGCAATTCTTTTGAAATATTGGTAAACACTGCCAATTGGCTAATAAAGAACGGCAAGCTGAAACCCTCCGACTGCCCAGTAGGGATTGGACGGGGGAAAAGAAACCTTATCAACAAGGAGCCGAAGCACAAGTACGGCGATGATTTTCGTGCTCCCAAAAAACTTTCAAATGGATTGTGGATAGAAACACATTATAGTACTGCTGGCTGTATAAATTATACCAAGCGACTATTAGAAAAGTTTGGAGTTTCATCCGATATACTGACGATTGAGTGATTGAGATGGCGGAACTTCATATAACACAGCATATACGCTACGGGCTAACGCCCTTGCCCTTCGGACATCGCTCCCTTTGGTCGCAACGTCGTATATGCTGGAAACGTCAGACTGTGTGAGAAGTAGTTACATAAACTTGTTTGATGGTGTTTGAATAGTCCATAGTTCTGTGCACATAATATTTTCCCTCCTTGACCGGTGAGGTTTTATTCATTGCTCCCACTGCCTC
>JAKFXM010000062.1 GCA_021731385.1 Methanobacteriota archaeon | reverse complement strand
ATTCTACTTTAGAGGAAATTTTACTGTTCTGTAATTATATGAATTTCCTTTGGAAATTCATAGCTATGATTTGCTGTGCAAAATCATATTATACGAAACTCTAAAGAGTTTCGTAGCTATGAATCTGCAAAGCAGATTCATATTAAAATTACAGAACATCAAGATTGTCTCCTCGTCAAACCCTCTACAAAATCGTTCAATTCCTTCAGACGGGCTATAGCCGGATGCCCCTTCCCCAACCTCCTCTCAAAACCCTTCATCGTAACCGAGATGTCAACAATTTTATCTCCAGAGGTGATATTGTCGGCATGTGCAATCACCTTCTCCTCCATGGTTTCGGGGATATAATTACCTAAAGGAAGCATTAGCAAATCAGCCTCTTCATCTGTCAGTCCAGCCCCTATATGCCTTTCGCAAACCCGGGCAAATTTTTCTTCAAGCCCATACACCCTTAGGATTTTTGCACCTTCAATTCCATGAAAAATTCCATGGGTTTCGGACCTTCCGATATCATGCAGAAGCGCAGCAATTTCTACAAAG
The DNA here is from genome assembly GCA_021731385.1 of Methanobacteriota archaeon. Classification (GTDB taxonomy): domain Archaea; phylum Altiarchaeota; class Altiarchaeia; order IMC4; family QMZM01; genus JAKFXM01. The sequence continues at coordinate 8,011 of JAKFXM010000062.1, read as the reverse complement.
TTAACATCAATATCATAACCGTTTTCCTTTATACGTTTAGCTATTTCCTTTGCATTCTTAGAAACAGTCATACAATGTGCTATAACATTATCATCGCAACCCGCTTTCTTCAAAAGCCCTACTGCCTCATTTCGCCCCAAGCAGGCTGTTGATTTTTGCAATTTCAGTTGTATAATCTTTTGGGGATGCAAACACTTTTTCTAAAAGGGTTTGCCTTCAAAAAGCCCTACTGCCTCATTTCGCCCCAAGCAGGCTGTTGATTTTTGCAATTTCAGTTGTATAATCTTTTGGGGATGCAAACACTTTTTCTAAAAGGGTTTGCCTTCAAAAAGCCCTACTGCCTCATTTCGCCCCAAGCAGGCTGTTGATTTTTGCAATTTCAGTTGTATAATCTTTTGGGGATGCAAACACTTTTTCTAAAAGGGTTTGCCTTCAAAAAGCCCTACTGCCTCATTTCGCCCCAAGCAGGCTGTTGATTTTTGCAATTTCAGTTCTCAACTGATTGACTATCTTTTTGTTGTTGAATTCCCCAAGTTTTTCATTACATTTCGGACAAACAAAAGTATTCTCATAAGCTATCTCGAATGAAACCCGGCTACATGAGCAGTTGAATGTTATTAAATCCTTTTCCGAGTTGAGATCAATAGTTAATTTATTTAACTTGTTTTCAAGATAGTCCCTTATGTAACCCTCTAATCTGTCTTCTCGCGCCATCCAGAGATATGTATACCATCCTGTCTTTTTATTTTTAGTCCTCTCGTATTCAACAAGATTTCTTGCATGGAGATCATTTAGCAATGTCCGGACAATTGTTGCTTTAAGGTTCAATTCCTTTGCAATTTCTTCATCCTGTGTTGGTTTAGAAAGATGTTTTATTATTGTTGCATGTTCCTTAGTTAGCGTTTCAGAAATGATATCAAAAAATATGCTGTTATCGACTCCTCGCGTTCCCATGCAATAATATATAGATTCCAGAGATAAATATCAATCCAGATTGTTAATCCTCTGGTTTCCTGGTTCTAATAACAATTAAAACGATAAGCACAGCAATTACAATAACAAGAAACACTATTATTATCGGAAAATCTGAAATTTCATGGATTTTATCATATGTTGCATTTGTTTGGACATTAATTGCGGTTGTTTCTCCCGTAATATTAACTATTTTATTTTTTATTGCCATAATCAGGGTGTTTGTCATTGAAATCCCCCCCATGTCATTTATTTCAATATAAACATCACTTGCATTTTTTGCATAATTCATTGCCATGGCATAGTCATTAAAACCATAATGACTAAGTGCACTGGCGTATAATGAATTTGCCTCCCTCCTTCTGTCCCCTTTAGAACCCTCCAGAATCTTGTAGTAAAGCAAATCAGCCCTTGAAATCCCCCCCCTGTCATTTATTTCAATATAGATATCACTTGCATTTTTTGCATATCCCTTTGCACTTTCATAGTTTCTGCTATCATAGAATTCCTTGGCACTCTCATAATATCTGTCAGCCGCTTGCCGTTTTATCAGAATTTCAGTCACCTCATAGACAGTAACCGTATTCTTTGAGGAAATAATCAGGTCCATGTATCCATCAGCATCAAGGTCTGTCAGATAAATTTTGTCTATACCCCCCGCAATTCCGTACTCCAATCTCAATCTGCCTGAATGGTCAAGAATATAGATATTATTTTTATCTGCAACAAGAATGTGGCGGAGAGGCAGAGCCTCTCCGACATATGTCTGAGAGCCGTTGGCTCTCAGCCACATTTCATTATCTCTCTCTGCATCAAGATTTCCTATTGAGAACCCTGAAAGTTTTGACTGGACCGGTAATCTGTATGTCCATATCTGCATGCCGTTACCATTTAATACATGAATTCCATCAATATTATTGCTCATAAAATCAGATATTATCCTTTTTTCGTACCTGTCATCAAGATATCCTGCATAAAGGTTTTTTACTGCCCCTATGGCAATATATTTCCAGAGAATAGTGAGGTTTTTGTCAAAGGCATAAACATTGTTCCCGGAACCTGCAATTATTTCATTCTCTGGATCGCCCTGGATGTCATATACGGAAACGGAGTAGAATGCATTATTCCCTTTGTATTCCCTATTTAATCCGGTTTTATTGAATATGATAATACTACCCCCCCAACTACTGTAATCCGTATAATTCCTTCTCTTTGCTCCATTGGAATCATAGACAATCTCTTCAAAATAATCCGTATTATAGCCGCCGGTGCCAGTGACAATCCCCTCGTTAGAAATGTCTATAGACCTAACCCATCCATCAACATCATGGAGTTTTGATACAATTCCGTCATCAATCAGATATATTGCACCCCTGTTCCTTAAAGTCTTTATTAACTTTTTTTCCCTTTCAAACATAGTCAAGCCGCTTATATTGAATGACTCTTCATTGACATTTGTTCTTTCCATCCAGCCGGTCCCTAGAATAATTTCATTCTTATTATCATCATCAAAATCTGCAATATCTATTGCAGATATACTGCCCGTGGAATTTATCCTGTAACTCTGCTTTAGATTCCCGTCCTTGTCAAGAACGTATAGATTATTCCCGGATGATTCGAAGGCATTGCCTTCGAAGTTCCGAGACGGAGTCTCGGATGAAAAAACAACCTCGTTAAAACCATCAGAATTTATGTCCCCGGAATTCAATACAGAAATTTCACCGTCTGCGTTATAGCTCCATTTAAGTGAAAATGGATCCTCCGCATTCGCCGCCGAGACAATAAAAACCGATACCAGTAAAGCAACTAAAATTTTTGTCATATATTATTAATTTATTTGAAGTAATAATATCAATAACTATCAATAGCGAATGTATAGAATTCAGGTAGTGCAGGATGCGAATTCCTGCAGGGATGCAGGGTATAACGGCTCCTCAGCAAATATTATACCAGTAAAGAACCTGGAAACATGACTTTTATGGAGAAATCATATATAATAATCCATACGATGAGCGACGATAAAGTTTCAGATTTCGAGAAAATTTTGCATAGCAAAATTTTAACTGCTCTGTAATTGAAATTACAGAGCATCGAGATATTGGACTATGTCGGCAGGTGGGTCAGGGGTGAGGTCATGGATTTTGATTTGGGTAATTTATGATATGAAAACATGGACTTTGTCTAACTATATTACCTAACTTTACAAAGCGAAATTCGAATAATCCAGCAAGATGAAAAAATTCATTGAAGGTTCGATGGCAGTAGCAGAAATCGTAAAATTTTGCAGACCGCAGGTTATATCGGCATATCCGATAACGCCACAAACGCATATAGTTGAGAACCTTTCGCAGATGGTTGCAGATGGGGAAATCAGGGCTGAATTTGTAAATGTTGAAAGCGAATTCTCTGCAGCATCGGTAGTTCTCGGGGCAAGTGCAACAGGTGCAAGGACTTATACGGCAACGACCTCACAAGGACTGGCATTGATGGCAGAGGTCATATTCAATATCGCAGGAATGAGACTTCCAGTGGTTCTGACATGTGCAAACAGGGCGCTTTCATCACCTTTAAGCATATGGAATGATCACCAGGATTCAATGCTTGTAAGAGACAGCGGATGGCTTCAGTTATATGCTGAGGACACCCAGGAGGCTGTTGATATGCATATCCAGGCATACAGGATGGCAGAGGACCATGAAATTCTGCTTCCTGTTATGGTTTGTATGGACGGATTCAGATTAACTCACACCTTCGAGCCTGTCGAAATTCCGTCGCAGGAGGATGTCGATAAATTTCTCCCAAGTTATAAGCCGCTCTATTATCTAACACCAAAGAATCCCCTTACCTTTGGGGCATTTGCAGAGCCGGACAAGTATATGGAGACCAGATACATGATTCATGAAGCTCAAAAAAAGGCAAAGGTAATGATTGAGAGGATTGCAGAAGAATTCGAAAAATCTTTTGGAAGATATTCCGGGGGTCTGATAGAACCCTACAGGGTTGAGGATGCATCTATTGTCCTTGTATCAATGGGTTCTATAACCGGAACCTTTAAAGAGGTGGCAGATGAAATGCGCGAAAAAGGCAAGAAGGTTGGGGTTTTAAAGGTCAGGTCTTTCAGGCCATTCCCGGATGAAGAGATTTATGATGCATTAAAAAATGTAGAAAATATAGCAGTATTTGACAAGAATATATCTCTTGGCTCAGAGGGAATTCTATGCTCTGAGATAAAGGCGGCATTCTGCAACAAAGAAAAAAAACCAGGAGTTAATGGCTTTATCTTCGGGCTTGGAGGAAGGGATATGGGCAAGGAAAGGATAAAGGAGATTCTGGAAAGAATTGAAAAGGAGAAGGTTGATATGGAATTCGTCGATTTGAAGAAAGAGATAATCGGGGGTATTGGGGAATTTTAATCCGAAATTCAGAGAATGTGGCTGAGCGATTTCATCGCCCGAATCAGCGACATAGTCGCTGATTGGGCCCATTGAGCCTTTAGGCTCAATCGGGCTCAGACATATGTCGGAGAGACAAAGTCTCTCCGCCACATTTCGGAGCTTTGATTTTCCAAAGGAAAATCAAATTAAAATGACGGAAGTGGTGAAAAATTTATTGGCTCCGGGGCATACATCATGTGCGGGCTGTGGAGAAGCTTTAGGATTGAGAATAGTTGTAAATGCGGCAGGAAAAGATGTTATCATAACAAACGCTACTGGTTGCTCTGAGATCTTTACCTCAAGGTATCCGGAATCTGCATGGGAGGTTCCCTGGATCCATTCGCTGTTTGAGAATTCCGCAGCTGTCGCATCAGGCGTTGAAGTAGCCCTAAAAGTTCTAGGAAGGGAAAAAGAGGCAAAGGTTATAGCACAGGGAGGAGATGGCGCTACAGCAGACATAGGGCTTCAGGCAATAAGCGGCATGTTTGAGCGGGGCCATGATATACTCTATGTGTGTTATGATAACGAAGCTTACATGAACACCGGAATACAGAGAAGCGGTCTTACACCATTTGATGCAAGGACTACCACAACACCACCGGGAAAATTATCCTTTGGTAATCCCAAACAAAAGAAAGACATGCCAGCAATTGCATCAGCTCACAGCATTCCCTATGTTGCAACCTCTTCGGTTGCATATCCAAAAGATGTAGAAAGAAAGGTAAAAAAAGCGCTTTTAATAGAGGGGCCCAAATACCTCCAGATCCATGTTCCGTGCCCTCTTGGCTGGCGCCATGATCCCTCAATGACTATTCAGATTGCAAAATTAGCTGTTGAGACGGGACTTTATCCAATATATGAGATTGAAAATGGGGTAGTTACATCAGTGCTGAAGATAGGCAAGCGAAAACCTGTCGAGGAGTATTTGAAATTGCAGGGCAGATTCAAACACCTTTTTGGAAGTGATGCAGGAAGGGGGGAAATTAAAAAGATTCAGGCAATAGCGGACATGAATGTAAAGAAATTTGGGTTGGAATAGGGAATTTCATTAAAATCAATTTTTTTACCCGAATCAGAAACTATAAGTTTCTGACCCGAATCAGCGACTTTGTCGCTGATTGGGCCCGAATTTGCTGAAAGCAAATTGGGCCCAAAAATCGCTCTGCGATTTTTCGGGCACAAAAATTCGCAGAGCGAATTTTTCTTGTTGGGCACAAAAATTTCCTGAAAGGAAATTTTTCTTGTCGCAATACAAAGTATTACGAGTTAAAACTTCCGAAGGAAGTTTTTTTAAATCTTAAATCATAATTAAAACTATAAAGATGAAAACAACAATAAGTCTGATTAAGGCAGACATAGGAAGCATAGGAGGACATACAAAACCTCATGAAAGGCTACTTGAAGCGTGCAAAAACAGGCTTGAAGAAGAAAAGGGCAAAACCCTTATAGACTACTATGTAACTAATTGCGGTGATGATATTGAACTCATTATGACCCATACAAAGGGTGTTGATTCAAAGGATGTTCATACAATTGCATGGGATGCCTTTAAGGAAGGAACGAAGATAGCAAAGGATTTAGGTCTTTATGGTGCAGGTCAGGATTTGCTTTCAGATGCATTCTCCGGGAATGTTAGGGGAATGGGTCCCGGTATTGCAGAGATGGAGATTGAGGAAAGACCTGCTGAAGTTTTTGTTGCGTTTATGGCAGACAAGACAGATTCCTCTGCATTTAATCTCCCGTTGTATGAGATGTTTGCAAATCCCTTCAATACTGCAGGGCTTGTTCTTGACCCGAAGATTCATGACGGATTTAAATTTGAGGTTCAGGATGTAAAGGGGCATAAAAGCATAACTCTGAATACGCCTGAAGAATCATATGATCTTCTTGCCCTTATAGGACTTACGGATATTTACGCAGTAAAGAGGGTTTACAGGAAATCAGGAGAGATAGCAGCAGTTGCAAGCACGGAGAAATTGAGTTTCATTGCCGGAAAATATGTTGGAAAGGATGATCCAGGAATGATTGTAAGGGCGCAGAGCGGTTATCCTGCAACTGGAGAGGTTTTAGACCCATTCGCAAGACCATTCTATATAGCAGGATGGATGAGAGGCTCCCACAGAGGACCACTAATGCCTGTTGGGGAGAAAGATGCAATCCCTACGAGATTTGATGGTCCGCCAAGAATAATTGCACTTGCGTTTTCCATGAAGAACGGAATTCTTGTAGGTCCTGTTGATGCATTCGCTGATGTAGGATTTGATAAAGCCAGAGAAAAGGCAAATGAGATGGCAGACATAATGAGAAGACATGGGCCATTCCAGCCGCATCTTCTGCCTCCCGGGGAACTTGAATACGCTACAATAAGTGAGGTTCTAAAGAAGCTTGAGCCAAGGATGAAGAAGATGTAGGTCAGTCTTTTTCTTTCGTAAAGAAAAAGGTTGATCAAAAAGAAGGGAATTTGCTTTGCAAATTCTAATTGAATTCTTACAAATGCGCATAGAAATTAAAAACGGACGGTATTTATAGATGACGGGAAAATAGATTTATGCAGGTTATAAAATGGATTATCTTACCCATGTCAAAAAATCCCTGAAAATTTTAACGTTTGATGGGAAGGTAGTGGAAGAGATATCCAATACCCCAGAAGCAACGAAATATGGTATTCTGACATTGGCATTGGTTGGTGTTGCATATGCTATAGGCAACCTAAATATTATCAATGTCCTATTTATGCCCTTTTTCTTTTTAATTGGCTTCTTTGTTGGTTATTCCATATACCATTTTCTAGCAAAATTTATATTTGGTGGAAAAGCCACGGGCGAACAATATTTCAGGGTTTTGAGTAACGCATCTGTTGCAGAGTGGGTTGCAGCAATACCCATACTGGGACCAATTATATCAACTTTTATTGTTAGCCTTTGGCTTATTATAGTAAATATCTATGTCCTCGAGAAGGTTCATAAATTATCCTGGATAAAAGCAATAATAGTTGGGCTTATACCGCTAATAATACTTGGTATTTTAATATCAGGAGTAGTTTTATGGCAGTTAGGAGTAACAGATTCTAGAGGTACTGGTGGATATGTGGGTGTAACAGCTACTGGTTTTGGTGCAATAAAACCATTAAGTTGGACTTTTACAGCCTCATCTACAGCTAATGATGAGTTTATGTTAATCAACGGGGAAGGTGCAAAAATAGGTCTAAATACTATAAGTTTCTCTGGAAGTGATTGTAATTTTGATTTTACACCGAATATGCTTGTAAGGGCCGGATATGTGTATTCAGATTCCGATGCGTGGTGTTCTGGTACTGTTGGTAAGCCATATAAAATAACAGTGACCATAAATTACAACAAAACAGTGGGGGGGATAACACAACAAAAAACCAGCATGGGAACAATAACAGGAAAATTTGAATAGATGTAATTATTTTAAAATTTGCAGTGGTGCTGAGGACCAAGTAGTAAAGTCAGTTTTATGCCCATTCATTAATCCTTCTCTGTTTTAAAATTTCACTTCTCTTGAGATACTCTCCGATTGGAATTCTCAGTCTTGAATTTATATTCAATAGTGCATCATGCAGGGTATTAAATTTATCTGGT
>JAKFXM010000159.1 GCA_021731385.1 Methanobacteriota archaeon | reverse complement strand
ATTCTGTGGTTAAGCCCATCTTTTCTATATGCTCATGAATTTTAACTCCTGGGTCCTCACCAATGCCTGTACTGCTTCCCCCACCACCCCCTAGATTAAATGTACCTAATTGCCACAGCAATATCAATGGAAATAACTCAACCTGGCTTAATACCATTGGAAGAGTGGCTTGGTGAATAGTATATCCTGCCTTGCTCTTCACATCATAGCCGCCATACTCAGGAAATTCTTTTAAAATGTCTATCTCTGTCTTTTCAGGCTTTGCAGGAATAGGAAAAATCCATACAACCTTTTCACCCTCTAGTTTGGTTCTGATGGATATGAGCATGCTTTCAGTACCATCCTTGTAATCTATAGAGGAAATCTGCTGGGATTCGGTAAGTGGATGAAATTTATCCTCACCATAACCATACCAAACAAAAGCACCACCATCGGCAGAAACAAGTTGGGAAAACAGTAAAAAGAATATTAATGGAGGTAAAATTTTAAATTCCATGATAAATCATTGTTTTTTGTATATTTATACTTGTACTAAAGTTCAAAAACTGAATTCGATATATAGACTTTGAAGGAAAAAATTGGTTCATACGTAGTCAAACCCGCCAACCTTTATTTCTTCTTCCCTTTTGTAGTTGAATTTCCCTGTCTTTTCACCCTTGACATCAATCCTGTCCACATTGCAGATAATGAACGGAATCCTGTTCATTGCGCCCGCAATAATGCATTCTCCGACATCCAGTCCATCAAGGTCCTTTATAATCTCGTCGTTTATGCTCTCAAAGGATTTTCTTATATGGTCTTTATCATTGGGGTTTGTTATGTGCATGTAAATCCCGGTATTGCATTGCGAGAGAATTTCCTCGTCAATCTTGCTTGGTTTTTGACTTATCACGCAAAGACCCACATCAAATTTTCTTCCCTCGCTTGCAATCCTCTGCAACTGATATTTGCACGAATGAGAGAGATTTGAACCTGCATAATTATGAGCTTCTTCAACAACAAAAAGCATTGAATGCTCTATTGGATCCGGCATTTCATTATATTCTCTTATCCTTCCCTGCAGAAGTTCCTTTGCGATATAGGATACAACAGATTGCCTGACCCCCTGGGGTGATGAAGAGGCATCGATTATGGTTATGTTGTATGGCTGCACTAATTTCTTTATATCCGTTCCGTATTTGTCAAATATATTTTTGAATGTCCTGTCTAATGTTCTTAATTTCCTCTCAAGGGCCTTTATTGTGCCTTCATGAATCGTCTTGTCATTTAACTTGCTGCAGCCATCTATTATATCCTTAAGCTGGTAGTCCTCGCCAAGTTTGTCCAGAACCAAACCAAGTGCAGAACCCTGAGGCTCTGTAAGAAATGTGAAGTGATGGAAATCTTCAGGCTCAAGGGAAGAGACAGGAATCTTGAATTCCTTGTAACCCTGTTTGCCGTGCTTTACGGTATATGTCTCTATCTGAATTTCCGTTCCTTCAGTCAATTTCGAAAGAAGTTTTGGATATTCCCCATGTGTATCAACTATAACCACAGGTAGACCTAATGATGAAAATTCCTTGACAAGATTTGCGGCAGTATAGGACTTCCCCGCACCGGTACTTGCAAGTATAGCCATATGCCTGTCGTATTCATTTGGATTCAGAAAAGCCCTTGCATTTGTTCCTCTAACAGTGCCTATGCTTATGTTTTCCTCAGCAGAAAGCATTTCCTCAAGTTCATTTTCATCTGCAAGAAAAACATCACTGTGCGGCTTTACGGGCCTTTTTAGTCTCACCAGTCTTCCATTATCCAATCTCCCGAATATCTGCACCCTTGCAATAAGTGCTTGAGTTGACCCGATCTTTTCATCCTCCCTGTATGACATGTAGGCAACTATTCCGTATAAATCATCTATCCTGATTATTGTTCCCAATTCAACCCTTTCACTTAAAACAAGAACATCCGCTTCCCTGCCCTCTGAGGAAACCACCATACCTGCTGCTTCCATTGTATTAATATGAATCTGCTTTGCAGATTCATAGCTATGAAATTCCTTTGGAATTTCATATAATATGATTTTCCAAAGGAAAATCATAGCTACGAAACCCTTTGGGTTTCGTATTAATCTGTAATTTCAAGATTATAAGGTTAAAATAATTTCGCTCAAAATGCAATGCGTAAAATTCTACAGCATCAAGGATGAAATCAGAATCCTCGGACTAGACGACGCGCCCTTTAATTTGTATAGCGACAAAAAAACCATGCTTGTTGGTGCAATCTTCAGGGGCGGGAAATGGCTCGATGGAATTTTAAGGACTGAGATTGACATTGATGGTACCGATGCGACCGAAAAGATCGTAGAGATGGTTCGGGGAAGCAGGCACAAGGACATAAGAATTATAATGCTTGACGGTTTGGGATTTGGAGGCTTTAATATGGTCGATATAGAGGAAGTGTTCAGAAAGACAAAATTGCCTGTAATCGTAATAGTGCGCCAGATGCCGGACTTTAAGGCAATAAAATCCGCGCTGAAAAACCTGAAACACAAAAATTTTTATCTGAAGTGCATCGAAAAGGCAGGCAAACCTAAAAAGATTGAAATCAAACACAAAAAATTTATCTATATCCAGAGTTATGGAATAGAATTTTCAGATGCTGAAGAAATTGTAAGACTATCTTCAACAAGAAGCCTGATACCTGAGCCGGTAAGAGTAGCACATTTAATCGCCTCAGGCATTGCATTAGGAGAGTCGAGGGGGAATGCTTAGGTATTTATAAAGATACGGAAAAGTATTAACTGCAAAGATGAAATCCAACAGAAAGGCACAGGGTGCGATGGAATACCTGATGACCTACGGCTGGGCGATAATTGTTGTGATGATTGTAGGGGAAAATAACCAAGAGAAAAAATGGAAGCGTATGAATTTTTGCTGAGACATTCACAGGAATGGTCGAAGAAATATCCTGGGAAGTATGTTGCCCTGGTAAAGGATAAACTTGTTGCTGTGAGTGATTCCGGGCTTGAGGCACTTAAAAAAGCAAGGAAGAAATATCCTAAACAAAAGAAATCGATCTTTTATATCCCAACAAAAGACGAGACAGTACCATTACTATGAAGTATCCTTACATCCAACATGCAGGTAAATTCTTACCAATAGTGCCGGTAGAATTAGAAGGTAAGGATGAGTGGTTAGAGTTTAATGCCTATATAGATTCTGGAGCAGGTTATACCATCTTTCATGCATGGGTAGCAGAAGCATTAGGTATAGAATTAGAAAAAGGCAAAAGGGATTATGTCATAGTTGGCGATGGCTCTCAGATAAAGGTTTTTATCCATAGGATTGGAATCCGACTTGCAGGTCTTGAATTTAGAGTTATTATCGGATTTTCAGAAAGGTTGGGCATAGGTTTTAATATCATCGGACAGCAGGATGTCTTTGACAGATTTAAAATCTGTTTTGACCGAAGCGAAAGGATCGTTGAGTTTCACCCGAAAAGTAAGCAAGAATGAAATCCAAGAAAAAAGGCCAGGGTGCGATGGAATATGTAATGACCTACGGCTGGGCGATTATCATTGTGATGATTGTAGGACTCGCTCTCTGGAGTTTGGGTATATTAAATCTTGGCAAGACATATCCGAAGGGGTTTAGCGGTTTTAGTGGGGTGAGACCGTTGGACTGGTGCGTTGATGTCAGAGCCACTTCAAGTTATAGTATACCAGATGGACAAAGTATTACCCCTTTCACAATGACAATAGTAAATGCTGAGGGGATCCCAGTAGATTTAATAGGCGTTGAGGCAACAGGTCAATGTACGACACACCCTACTGGAGGCTTACCAGGAGAATATGCCTTTTATATGCCGTTAAGAGTAGAGCCAAATGGCGCGTATATCGCACAGGTAAATAATAGTAATCCTATAGGGGGCCCTCCTTCAGTGTATCGTATGCAATGTAGAAATTTAGCACTTGGCGAGCCATATAAATTCCAGTTGCTTATCAGATACAACAAGACAATTGAAGGAAACATAACAATAATACATAAAAGTATTGGAAATATCTGGGGCACGTTTGAATCCGTATGTCTTCTTACATAAAATTTTTGTCATGCGGCAGCGTTGGATATATCTGGGGAACCTATGACTGAATTCTTTGCTATACTTAAGCGGGGAGTAGAAAAATCAGCAAAAAGTTAGGCACTACATTTTCTGAATTCCATGTTCTCTTTTTCTATTTCTGAGGGGGTAAATCCTGAAAAATCTGAACACTGTTTAATTTTTATGGGACAAAAACAATATTTGAACAATATCTGTCTGAGATTAAATACCACACCCTGAATGATGATGTATAGCTTACAAACCCGCAGAATAATCTGTGGGTTGTAATAAAGCCTTAGAATCAGTCATAATAACAAGCCGATGAGCAAGTGAAGAGAGTCTACACCTCTCAGATATGTATCCTTATGAAAATTAGGAGAAAAATCCCGGCACTCGCAACAATTCTGATTTTCCTTAGCGTTAGCCTTTCTGGTTCTGTTGTGTCTGCAGAAGAATTAACTTCCTGTCAAACAATTAGTGCATCTGGCTACTATAATTTAACTCAGAGTGTAAATTCCTTTGGAACATGTTTCACAATTACTGCGAATGATGTTGAATTAGACTGTAATGGATTGACGATAAATTATTCGCAGTCTGTTCGGGGGATGGGATAAATAACACAGGATTTAATAACACCATTATTAAGAACTGTAATATTGTGCAGGGGAATTTATCTCTTGCAGTCACTTATGAGATTTATGTGAGTAGGATGGCATAGCCATTTTATGAGAGTAGGCTTATAAATGAGAAAGAATTGCTGAAAATGATTGAGAAAGGGGAATCAGAAGGGGTAGAACTCAAGAAATCAACTGCTCAAGCAGAGAAAGCCCTGAAAGCAGTATGCGGCTTTTTGAATCACAAAGGCGGAACTGTCTATTTTGGAATTGATGAGAACAAAAAAATTATAGGGCAGGAAGTTTCAGACCAAACTCTGAGATCAGTATCGCAAAAAATCAGGCAGAGGATAAAGCCAGAAGTTTCTCCTGAAATCAAGGTTTTGGAAATTAAAGGAAAGAAAATAATTGAGGTCAAAATAAAGGAAGGCAACAACAAGCCATACTATCTGGACGGCGTTGCTTACAAGCGAACAGGCACGGAAAATCCTGCAATTTCTCCTGATGAATTAGAAAGGATTATTCTTGGGAAAAGGAAAAGATATTGGGATTCGGAGATATGCGAAAATGCAAGCGTAAATGACATTGATGAAGAAAAAGTAAAATGGTTTTTGAGGAAGGCGAAAGCTGAAAGGAATTTTGATGTTGAGCCAGAAACACCTGTCAAGGAAGCATTGGAAAGATTAGAATTGGTTAAAAACGAAAAGCTAACGAATGCGGCTGTTTTATTATTTGGTAGAAACCCGCAAAAATACTTTTTACAGGCGGAAACAAGGTGCGCGAGATTCAAGGGAACGGATCCTGTGAAGCCGTTTATAGACATGAAGGTTTTTGGCGGAAATATTTTTGACCAGGTTGACAAATCATTAAATTTTGTATTGGAACACACACCCATGAAGGTTTATCTTGCGGGAAAACTGGAGCGCGAGGAGAAATACGATTATCCACCGGATGCGATAAGGGAGGCAATAATAAACGCGGTCTGCCACAGGGATTATGAGGAATCAAGCAATGTACAGGTTCGGGTTTTCGATGACAGAATCGAGATATGGGGCTGCGGGCCTCTGCCGGAGCCACTAACGCCGGAAGACTTGAAGAAAAAGCACAGGTCGATTCTGAGAAATCCGCTGATTGCAAAATGCTTCTTTTTGATAAAGTTTGTAGAGCGGTGGGGAACGGGAACAAACGACATAATCACCATGTGCATCGACTGGGGATTGCCCGAGCCCTTGTTTGAGGAGGTTACTGGTGTCCTTGTAGTGACATTCAGAAAATACATGATTAGTGAGGATATATTAGGGAAGCTTCCGGAAAGACAAAAGAATATCATAGAACATTTATTGAAAACCGGGAAGATCAACATAAAAGACTGTTCCAAGATATTTGCAGTATCTGAAGACACTGCTTTAAGGGAATTATCAAAGTTAATTAGCATGAATCTCATAAACAAGGTTGGAAAAGGCAAAAACACATTTTATACACTTAGATGATTTATAGAAATCTCAAATGCGGTGAATTTGCGGTGAATTTGCGGTGAATCATCTTGAAAAAAAATCGCGTTGACAAGGGAAAGAATGTTTATTATGCGCTGGCATGAATGAAATGAATATGAAACGATTGAAAAAAGGCAAAGGACCTGAAACATAAGTTGATATGAAACATAAATCTACATCAAAACTCCAATTAGGAACATTCATTATTGCACTTTTCCTTAGCGTTAGCCTTTCTGGTTCTGTTGTGTCTGCAATAGATATAAATTCCTGTCAGGAGATCAATTCTGCAGGTTCTTATGTTCTAACTCAAAATGTAAATTCTGCTGAGACCTGTTTCACAATTACAGCGAATGATGTTGAATTGGATTGTAATGGATTTAGGATAGATTACTCACAATCTTCGGTTGGATATGGAATAACTACAAATAGTCAAAACAATATAACTGTAAAGAATTGTAATATACGGCAGATAGGTTCAAGTTCTTCAGCATATGCAATATATATAACTTCTTCGTCAAATTCTACAATTCAAAATAACAATATAACAACATCAGGCAGTTGGAGTTATGGAATTTTCCTATGTTCATCCAGCAATTCAAACATAATTACAAATAATACAATCACCGCGTCAGGCCCCAGTGATGGTTGGGGTATCCTTCTCGACACATCCAGCAATTCAAACACTGTATCAAGCAATACAATTACAACATCAGGTGGTGGTGGTTATGGCATCTATCTCGTCTCATCCAGCAATTCAAACACTGTATCAAGCAATACAATTACAACATCAGGTAGTGGTGGTTATGGTATCGTTCTCTACTTATCTAACTCAAGCACTCTGTCAAACAATGCAATTACAACATCGGGCAGCGATGGATGGGGTATGCACTTCACCTTCTCAGACTACAACAGGATAATTTCTTCCAGAATAAATTCAATATCTGATAACGATATTTCTCTCATCAGCAGTAGCAACAACATCACCTTCCTAGACACAAACTACACAGATGAATCTGTATCAGCAGACTCAGATCTAAGAAGGCTGTGGTATCTTGATGTCTATGTCAATGACACTTCTGGAGCAAGCATGTCGGGGGTAAATATAACTGCATCAGACAAATTCAATACCCTTACATTCTCCGAACTGACTGGAAGCAATGGCTATACCCAAAGAAAGGAATTAATTGAATACAACCAGACCGGCTCTGAGAGGACATATTATACAAATTACATAATAAATTCAACATTCTGGGAAATCAGGAATACAACGCAGGTAAACCTTACCGAAAGCAAATTTATTTATTTCACTATCAGCAACACCGCCCCAAGAGTTAATTTACATTCAATCAACGGCTCAGGCAACAATTCCTACACAAATAGCCGGCAACCAAACATCCTGTTCAACTTCACTGATGCAGAACAAACCACGGCAAACTGTGAAATATTAATAAACGGGGCAGCAGGATTTGGAGCAAATTCTTCTGTTTCTAATAACACAAATACTATCATCACCGTAAACCAGACGCTTGGGGATGGATTGTATAATGTCAGTGTCCGATGCTATGACGGGATTGTTTACGGATATTCTGCAAACTGGAGTTTTACTGTTGATACCGTTGTACCAACAATCAACCTAACACTAATAACGGGGCATAATAACGGTTATTTCTCGCCGAATGGAGATGGAATCTTTGATAGTATAATGATTAATATGACTGCCTCTGAGGTTGTAAGTTGGGGAAGGACAAAAATATATAACTCAACAGGTTCTCAAGTGAAGTACTTTAATGGTCCTTCGGGAAATGTTACATCTAACACGGAGGTATGGAAAGGCGGTTATACTGAAACAGTCCCGCCATATGTTCCAGACGGCTTCTATACCATAAACACAACAATAACAGACCTTGCAGGAAATACGAATACATTAACGGTGGGGAATATCACCATAGACAACACCCTGCCAGCATGGAGCGATGCAATCACAAACGCAACTTTAAACGGCGTAACGGCAGTTTACAAGAACAATTATGTCAGTTTCAACGCAACATGGACTGACGCAAATCTTTATGATTATATCTTCTCAATAAACCAGACAGGAACATGGATAAATTCCTCCAACTTTACTTTTTCTGGAAATAACATCAGCACTTACACAACCCAGATAATCGCATCAGGAAGAACCGTGGTTTACTGGAAATTCTATGCACAGGATTTGGCAGGGAACTGGAATTCTACGGAGGAGCAGAATTTTACTGTTATACCGACGCTTGAGATCTTCATAAACAGGACATCATGGGATCTTGGCATTGTACAGAAGGATAGCACGACAATCATAGACTCGGCCATAAATGTCACAAATTTGGGGGATGTCAATGAAAACTTCGTGCTTAGAATTTCAAATCAGGATAATGCAAGTGAGTGGAATTCTTCGGCATCAGAAAACGG
>JAKFXM010000211.1 GCA_021731385.1 Methanobacteriota archaeon | reverse complement strand
AAACAGCAAGGGGCAAGGTCATAAAATACAAACATATCAACAAGATAAGAAGCAAATATGATGTTTTGATCTCTGCCGCGGGTGGCGTTGATTTAAAGGAGGCAAGAAGTGCCATCTTTAATGGCGCGAGTATTGTTGTAGTGAATATTGTAAGTAGGGATGATCCATGGACTGGAATAAGGGCTGATGAAAATGTGGCTGAGATAGCCGAGCAGTTTTTGAGGACGATTGAATAATAAATAACTATGGCAACATTTCTTATTGAGATATATGATTTTGCCGCCCGAAAAACTGCAAGGCAGTTTTTGGGTCCAATTCACATAATGAAATCCGGGTGCAAATTCATATTACTCGGAAGTTTCAGCAGAATTAGTTATGGTACCTTTTTTTAACGGCAATACACCAGCCAAGTTGCCAATAACATTTATAAGTTCCGAATCTGCTGGAACAACAATTTTTACATTTTGTTTTAATGAGTTTTCCGTGACTCTCAATTTTTCCAATAATTGTGCATTTCCAACAAATGATTTATTTATTAAATCATAAGCCCTTGCCTCTCCTTCTGCTTTGAGTATTGATGCTTGTTTTATTCCTTCCGCTTCCTTGATTTTTGCTCTCCTCTCCCCATCTGCTTTTGTTTCAACAGCGGTAGCAAAATCAATTGCCGCTTCTTTCTCATTTTGTGCTTTTATAACCCGATTCATTGTTTCCTGAACATCATTTGGTGGCGTTATTTCTTTTAGTTCAACACGAATCACAGAAATTCCCCAATTATCTATTTCATTATCCATAATCTCAGCAAGTTTTTTATTAAGTGTATTTCTCTGGCTATTTACTTCAATAAATCTCATATCACCAATGACATTACGTGCCGTTGTTTGAGCCAACATTATTATTTGTGTTTTGTAATCATCAACATTATAATATGATTTTTTTATATCCTCCTCCGTATCCTTTACTTTATGATATACAACTAAATCCACACGAGCATTTAGATTGTCCTTGGTTATAATATCTTGTGGTTGAACATTTGTCATTCGTTCTGTAATATTTCTGAATCTCATTGTTTCTATTAGGGGGATTATCCAATTAAATCCGGATTGGCACACTCTTTGATATTTTCCAAATCTCTCCACTACTCCACGATGAGTTGGTCTAACTATCCGTATTCCAGTAAAAAAGACAAACAATAAAATTATAAATCCAATTATATAATAGTTTACCATTTTTAATACTCCTTTGCTATTTGAAATATTCGTTTATTATATTCGTTTATAAAACATATATATAAATGCCTTGTTGAATAATTCAGTTCAACAATAACTATTTGATTCTACAGCCTATATCCCAGTCAACTTCTTAACAACTAAGAAGCATATCGCAGAACATAAACTTTCTTCTCACTTCGATTACAGCACCTTCAATGCCTGTTGCCCTTGCACTTCTCCAAAAGAACGCTTTATTGCAGAGAAAAAGCTCTCAGCAGACCACCTATTGCCATAGTTACGTTTCCTTTTCCATCTAATTCTCTATCATAACATGCGTTATAAATACATCATCTCCGCCGTGTTGTTTTGGATATTCTGGCAAGGGCACTCCATTATTCTTAAAGAATCTATAATGCGGCCTGCTGATGTACCTATTCCTATTTTCCACTGCACACATAGTCTTCAGGTACTTTGGCACCTCACCAAATTCCCTGCCAGTCTTGTCAAATGTTTTACCAACCCGCATATAGGTTTGTTTGTATTTTGCGAATGTGAAAGAATTAAGAGACTCGGCAGCGTTGAGTATTTTCTTCACCCTTTGTTCCTGCATTGTCTCAAGTGAAACGGCATAGATCTCATCATCTACTCTGAAGATATGTATGTCCCCTAATTTATATCCCTCCCGTATTTTATGCAATTTGCCTAATAGCCCATCAAGGCCATTTTTAGGCAGGCTATATCTCATAATCAGTATCTGTCTTTTTAATCCCGAAACATTACTTGAAACAGAAGAAGCATAATAGTCAGATGGGCGCGACCTTACTCCAAAACGGTCTAAACGCCCCGTTATAGTACGCAACATCTGAAAGATGCGGGTCATTTCCCTTCTCGGGATCAGTGGAGCACTAATAATTACTCTTGGTAGATATTTAAGCAATTCTACTGCAGGAATTTTTAACTGATCCTCAGTTATAGCAGTACAAACGAAACCTGTTGATGGATTTATCGTTCCGGGAACACGTAATATTCTTCTTGTGTCAACTGTTATCTTACGATCGAATTCTACATCATAGTGCGAAATTAAATCAACAAGATTTTTTCTGTATTTTATAGCCTCCGTTTCCCTATCACGTGGATTACCCCAGTTATACCTGTTAGAATCATGGCAGACTATGTGAAATCCTTTACCCCCGCTGAAGGATATGTACTTGACAATTAAGCCATTATCCGTTATAATATGCAAAAGCCTTAATGTATCTTTGCGCGCAAGTTCTATATTTTTCACACTAAACGGCTTTCTGTCTATGTCAAAGACAATATCAGCATACAGGAAAATGTTAGAAGTAATATCCTCACAGGTTCTGGACCCGAGTCTTTCGGGGTTAAGCCAGCAACTCGTTGAATAATAAACATCCAAGGGTTTATACCTCAATAAGTAGTCCCTGAGTTTATTGCTTGTTGCTATCTTCCTGTCTATCTTCACAAATCTGTTGTCCTGACAGCGAAATCTGAAATGTCTGTACTTTAAGTCAGATATTTCATTAAGAACCGGCGGATTTCGCTTATAGAATTCCTTTATTTTATTCATTATTCACGCAAGAAAGAATAGTCCTGTTTCCGTATTATTGCCTCAAATCCCTTAAGCCTGTTTTCAGGTGGTTTATACCTTCTCTTTTTACCATACTCTGCCATTTTTTCTTCTTTCGGCAATCTTGATCTTTCAGACTCCAAAACAGACTCAAGTCGTGTTCTGATTCTTGCATTTGATTCGCCCTTGGTAAATCTTACCCCATATCTTACCCTCAGCCATTGTTTAATTCGATTATAACCTTTTGACCTGAATCGTCCTCTTAGAAGATTTTTTATAAAACCAAAAAGAATTAAGATTGCTATTGTTACTATAAGTAGTACAAACCAGTCCGCTATTGTTACTGTAAACCGGTCCATAGTAATAAATTTGAATTTCGAATAAAAATACCCGGATCTATGATGATACTATATTTTTTATAGCCCTTCGGTCTCTGCCGAAACAAAACCTTAACCTTTTTATTCCTAAATAGATTAAATACATATTATGGCAAAATTAGATAGAAAAATTCTTGGTCTATTCGTTTTAATTCTTGCAATCTCTGCTGTTATTAGCGTAACCTTATTAAAAAATCCAATTAAGATAGATACAGAACCTGAAGATGTTGAGGTAACGGTATATAATAGCGATTTGGGTGTAATAAAAGAGTACAGGACAAAATTTCTCAATAAGGGGCCGAATGATGTTCTCTATGAGGATGTTGCATCTATGATAGACCCAACATCAGTAAGGCTAAAATCCCTGAACGGCGAAATCAACATACTTGAGCAGAATTTTCAGTATGATCTTGTAAGTAGTGAAAAAATTCTTAAAAAATATATCGACAAAGATATCTCTGTATACCAGATTTATGGCGACAAAAAAGAACTGATCACTGGAAAACTACTGAGTTTCAGCGGTGGCCAGCTGGTAATCCAGGATAATGAAGGAAAGATTCAGATTCTTTCATCGAATAATTTCCTTCTTCCAAAACTTCCCGAGGGTTTAATAACAAAGCCCACATTAGAATGGCTTTTAGAAAGTTCAGATGACAGGAACCACACCCTTGAACTTTCCTACATGACCTCTGGAATGAGCTGGAAGGCAGATTATGTCGTGGTCACAAACAAGGACGACGACAGACTTGACCTAAACGGCTGGGTAACGGTAACAAACAATGCAGGAACAACATTTAAGGATGCATCATTGAAGCTTGTTGCAGGAGACGTTAACCGTGTGCAGGCAGGAGGTGCATATGATGAGAGTCTAAGGTATAGGGCAGAGAAGGCGCTCCCATCAATGAGCCAGTTCGCAGAGGAGTCACTGTTCGAGTACCACATGTATGATCTACAAAGAAAGACAACGTTAAGGAATAATGAACAGAAACAGATTTCTCTTCTCAGTTCAAAAGATGTCGGTGTTGAAAAAGAATACGTATACGACGACATAAAATACTGGTGGTGGTATGGGAGTGGCTGGTCAGATACCGGAGAAAAAAAGATTAACGTGATGCTGAACTTCGAAAACAGCAAAGAAAACAACCTGGGAATACCCCTGCCAAAGGGTATTGTAAGGGTGTTCAAGAAGGACAGTGAGGGCAAATTACAATTCATCGGCGAGGACTCAATAGACCACACACCAAAGGATGAAACAATACGGCTTTTCACAGGACAGGCATTCGACATAATAGGGCAGAGAAAACAAATGGACTTCAACAAACTTCCAGGATACTATGAATACGTATGGGAAGTGACACTGAAAAACCACAAAGAAGAGGACATAACAGTTACCGTAATTGAGAGAACCGGCGGAGACTGGGGAATCATAGAGGAAAACTACAAACACACAAAAGAATCCAACAACAAGATAACCTGGAGGGTTCCGGTCAAGGCAGACGGGGAAAGCAAGTTAACGTACACGATCAGATACAAGATATGATGATCGTATAATGGGGGTTGCAATATGGGGTATGGTCGATTATTCAATCATTGGGTATCTCCGTGACAGCCATAACCATCCTAATCCCCTCCATCTTCTTTATTCTCCTGACATTATCCATATCAATCTTTCTTGACCTAATATTCTATCTTACTCTTTGACTTCTTCTACTGTTTTTTTCTATAACTTTTAACTGAGCCTTCCTAATGTGAATAGATATATGAAAAAGAAGACTAAGGAAAAATTAGATAGGAAATTATCTCGATTACCATTAGTCCATATAGATACATCAATAATTTTAGAAAAGGAGACCACAGATGACGGTTATTACTGTAAGAAGGTTCTAAACATTATTGGTTACAAATATAGGGGCAAATTCTCTATGCCAATGTTAAGTGAGATACTGCTCAGAATTATTAGGTTGGATGATGCTATAGAAAGACACAAGACATTGGATATGATTTGTATGTTAATAAAGGAAAAAAATATAGATTTACATTCTGTAAAAAATATAGAAAATAATGTAAATAAGATAAAAGAGTTAGATCCTTCTATTTCCCCAAATGACAGATTAATAGTGGCTTGTGCTATAATTGATAACGCAACATTAGTTACCTTAGATAAGAGACTTATAAAGAATAAAACAATAGAAGAAAGATTTGGGATTAAAATAAGGCACCCAAAGGATTTAGTCTAAACCCTCTTTTTTTAGTTCCTTATCTATCCTCTTCAGTTTATCAAAAATACCTCTAGTGAGCATATCTTGATAAATCCTCTCAAGTTTATGTTCCTTAAATTTTACCCTTTCTTTTTTCATTTTGCTATGGCGCTTGCTGTACACGATCCACCCTCACCCCATGATGTATCAAAAACAAAATTTACATATTTTGATTCTCCTGCACCCATATACATTGTCTTTGTGTCAGAATATGTGCTTCCTTTTTTTGATATGAATTTTGCATCGATTATCACATCACCAGCATTACCATTATTTATCACCAGAACATTACTTTCAGTAAATGCATTAAATAATTCCAGTTTTTCATTACAATCAACAGATTTTACTACAGGCATGGGTTTTCCTATAATGCTAATAACCAGTATTCCTATAACCACAATAATAACCACTACCCCCATCAATCCAAATTTTAAAAATTTTTCCATTTATCGTTATAAAATTAGTAATCTTATAGTATAAATACTCTAATTACTCATCCCTTGAGAATAAATCCCTTAGATTTTTAATCACCCTAATTCCTTTCACCCTATTTATTCTCCTGACATTATCCATATCAATCTTTCTTGAATGAACTGTAATTTCCTTACCAAAAGTTATTGCCTTGTAATTACAGAATTCTATGCACCTCCTGCAGGCATTGCATTTCAACAGATTTACTCTGATGTGGCTGAGAGGCTTTAGCCTCTCAGACACGTGTCTGAGGCTTTGCCTCAGCCACACCCTGTCAGAAACAAAGAACGCTGAATTCGGGCATTTTTCCATTGCCTTGCACGGCACGCAGTTCCTGCATTTTTCAATATCGATGTTAATCGGAATCCTTGTCTTCTGCATTTTCTCTGCATCTGTTGGAAGTATGTAAACAGGAATTCTGGTCTTCAATGCCTGCGCGACGATATTACTAACAAGTGAATCGGCAATACCATAGGCAATCTTTGCGGTTGTGTTGGCTGTGCAGGGAGCAACAACAACAAAATCATATTCATTTTTTGGAAGCCTTCCTATCACCGGAAAGCTTGCCCCCTGAGTTTCCTCAAGAATTGTATCAACAGAATTCTTCTTAATTCTACTAAATACCCCATACATCTGTGAAACCTCAAGCCCTGCCTTGGAAAATGCAACTGTTATCTTCAGCTTAGAATTTTCAATAAATTCGCAAACATCAGGAAGGAATTGCCCCGCACCAGTAATGCACCAGAGAATTTTCATTACGGTTATTAATACTGGATTCTATATTTAATGTTTTCAAAATGAACCCAAAATTCTGGACAGAGATCTGCAGGATCTCAAGAGAACTTTCGGATGAGGATAATATCCTTGTTGTAAGCCATCATGATGCGGATGGCATTACGGCCTGTGGAATTATGATTGACCTTCTTCGGCATTTCAAAAAGAAATCGGAATCCATGGTGATAAAGCAGTTGGACAGCACTACAATAGGAAAGATTAATAATTCAGACCATGATGCTGTTGTTTTCACGGATATGGGTAGTGGCCAGTTTTCCCTCCTGAGAGAAAACAAAATACGGAATTTCTACATAATTGACCATCACCCGCCCGAGAAAGAATACGAAAAGCAGATAAATCCACACTTCTACGGCTATAATGGCGGCTTGGATATAAGCGGTGCAGGACTTGCCTATCTTGTTGCAAAGTCTCTGGGGCATGCAAAAATGGCCCATCTTGCGGTAGTGGGTGCTGTTGGCGATATGCAGGATTCCGACGGAAAACTTCATTCATTAAACCGGATAATTCTTCAGGACGGGATAAACCTGGGCTCTGTAAAGTTAAAATACGATCTCAGGCTTTTTGGCAGGCAGAGCAGAACTATTACCCAGATGCTATGCTATTCATCAGAACCTGTAATTCCCGGACTTACGGGGGATGAGAATGCCTGCGCAAATTTCATCCAAAATTTAGGCATAAACCTGAGGAGGGATGACAATTTATGGAAGCACTATGTAGACCTCACTCATGAAGAAAGGCAGAAATTGACAACATCCCTGTACATACATCTCCTCGATTCCGGAATTCCGGAATACATAGTTCAGGGTATGATCGGCGAGGTTTATACATTATTAAATGAGGAGAAGAGAACGGAATTAAGGGATGCAAAGGAATTTGCAACCGTTCTTAATGCCTGTGGAAGACAGGGGCAACCAGAAACCGGGGTTAAGATTTGTTTGGGTGACAGGGGCGAGGAATGGGGAAATGCCAGGAATCTTCTTCAAAGGCACAGAAAGATGTTAAGGGAAGGACTTGAGTATCTGAAGTCAAACCCGCCAAGAGGATTGGATAATCTCTACTATTTCGATGCGGGAGACATTATTGACGAAAATATAATCGGCGTTATTGCAGGTATGGCGTATGGCGCAAGGATAATCTCTCCAGATAAACCCATCCTTGCATTTGCGGATGACAAGGATGACAGACTAAAGGTCAAGATTTCAGCGAGGGCTAACTGGGGTCTTGTAAGAAGTGGAATTCATCTGGGAAATGCCCTTCGGGAGAACAGCAGGATTTTTGGCGGAGAGGGCGGGGGACATAACATTGCTGCAGGTGCGAGAATTCCAAGAGAAAAAATAGATGAATTTCTGAGGAATATGAATGAGACCTTTAAGGCACAGACGGCAAGAAAACTATAAAATTGCCAATTCCCCGGCAGTGGTAATCCTCAACCCGTTTTTATCCTCACAAAACTGAGGCAGATACAGAGTTCCTTTAAAGGTTCGGAGATAACCGCTTTCAAAGGAGAATTCACAGTAAATTTCCACATCCCCGACCTTCTCGGCATCGGAAAATCAGTCTCAAGAGGCTTCGGAACGGTTAAATATTTATAATTTTACTTATATTATAATATAACTAAACTTAAATATTACTCATACCATATTATTACAGTGTTAAATGACCGTACCAAGGCTTTAATAAGGGAGTATAATCCCCTATGGGAGGACAGGGCTTTTGAAGTGCCGATTTACCATAGACATATTTTCCCAGAGGTTGAGAAATATCTAAGGAATAAACAGATTATAGCAATTGTTGGTTTGCGGCGCGTCGGAAAGACTGTTTTGATGAAACAACTTATAAAAGACCTTTTGAAAGAAAATAAATACAATGTTTTTTATTTCCTCTTTGATGATCTTCTAACTCAAAATCCAGAAGTGCTTGAGGATGTCCTTAACTATTACCTTAAGACTGTTGCAAAGGATGGTCGTAAGTATATCC
>JAKFXM010000231.1 GCA_021731385.1 Methanobacteriota archaeon | reverse complement strand
TCTTCTCCATTTAATCACCTAAATATAATCTTGTAAATTTTCTTAAGATAGGGTCAAAATCCAGATACTCCTTCATAGTAGATACCATAACTTTATTAAGGAATTTATCATCCCTACAAAAGAGTTCTACCCCCTCTTTCAGTACCTTACTTTTTATAGCTATTGGAAGATCCCAAAATATTGAAATATCAACATTTTTCCATGAGAATGACCGTATTTCTAATTTTTTAAATTTTGTAATCTCTCTTTCTGTAATTACACAAATATCTATGTCTGATATTGGTTTTTCTTTTCTATTTGCATAAGATCCAAATAGATAAACGGCCTTTACTTCTGGTATTTTTTTAAGTCGGGTCAGAATATTTTCCTTGATTTTGTTGAAATCATTTTTTTCCATTTTCCCATCATTCTTATCAAAATCTTCGCCTGTCCTCATAAGGTAGTCTTGTTCCTCCAGAGACATCAATCCTGCGAATATTTTCAAGTTCTTTAAGTTTTGATTTCACAATATCAAGATCACCCCTTAAGTTCAGGCAGGCCTTATAATCTTCGAATATTTTTTGGAATTCTATGTCCTTTGGATATCTCTTTGAGAGTTTTTCGAATTCCTTCATTGTTAAATCAACATTTGGCCAGTTTTTCAAAATTTCTTTTATAACATGATAACTTGCAAGGACCATATATATCACCGCCTTTTTTGTTTTTTCTTCTTTACGGATTTCAGTCTGAAGAAGTTTTCCCTCTCCATCTCCTCAAGCCGCATCCTTATGTAGCCTCGCGTATTTTTCAGTTTTGGTATTATCATATACTCCAATGCGTTAACACGCCTTTTTGTTTTTTTGATTTCGTTGCCCACACGCCTTATGGTTTCTTCTGTCTCAATGAGATTGAGAATTTTCCTTGATGCATTGTCAAAATCCTCTACAGTTTCATCAAGTTTTGATGATGTGGAAATTGGGGTATAAACCCTGGGAACCTCAACATTTACGGCAGTTATCCTCGGTATCTTGACGCCCATAATATTGCCCATTGCAAGGTTTACCTCAATTTTCTGCGGGGTAACAGATGCAATTGACTCTACAGTGTCTATGGACATTATTGCCTCTGTGCTTATCAGGTCATTGTAGCCCTTTTCAAGAATATCTGCCAATTTACTTCTTGAGCCCCTAGCCTTTTCAACCATCTTGAAGAATTCCATTACCAGAGCATCCCTCTTCTCCTTCAGCAGTTTATGCCCCTTTTCCGCTAACCTTATCTTCTTATTCAAATCCAACAATTCTGTACGGGTTGGAGAGATATTCTCAATTATTTCAGCCATATAAATATCTGTCGGCTAAAGCCGACAGTTTTTATGCGCCTGAATCTGCCCCTTTAAAGGGGCAGATTCAATGCGTTTGAATTTAATTTACTTTTTCTATTTTTTGGGTGGTATTTCTCTACAAATTCCGGTCTTATCCTCTTTAGCTCCCTTTCGGGAAGTACTGAAAGCAGGTCCCATCCGAGATCGAGCGTATCCTGAATGCTTCTATCATCATCCAAATCCTGATTTATAAATTCGGACTCGAATCTTTCCGCAAATTCAAGGAATTTCTGGTCCCTCTCTGTCAAGGCCTCTTCCCCGACAACAGCAACAAGGTCCCTTAAATCACGGCCCTCGGCATAAGCAGCATAAATCTGGTTTGCGGCGTCTCTATGATCCTCTCTTGTCCTACCCTTACCTATACCCTGGTTCATCAGCCTTGACAGGCAGGGCAAGACATCAATCGGCGGATAAATCCCCTTCCTGTGCAGTTGCCTTGTTAGAACAATCTGGCCCTCCGTGATATAACCTGTTAGATCTGGTATCGGGTGTGTTATATCATCCCCCGGCATTGTCAGGATCGGGATTTGTGTAATACCCCCTTTTTTGCCCCGAATTCTTCCGGCCCTTTCATAACTCATTGCAAGGTCAGTGTATAGATATCCGGGATAACCCCTTCTCCCCGGAACTTCTTCCCTTGCTGATGAAATTTCTCTCAGGGCTTCGCAGTAGTTTGTAAGATCGGTAAGGATTACAAGGACATTCATTTCTTTGTCAAATGCCAGGAATTCCGCGGTTGTTAGTGCAATTCTCGGCGTAATTATTCTTTCAATTGTGGGGTCGTCTGCAAGATTAATGAAGGATACAATCCTCTCTAATGCACCTGTCCTCTCAAAATCCCTCCTGAAGAATGCCGCCTCTCCTGCGGTTATCCCCATTGCTGCAAAAACAACTGCGAATTCTTCCTCTTTACCGAGAACCTTTGCCTGCCTTGCGATCTGTGCAGCAAGTTCATTATGCGGCAAGCCCGATGCCGAGAAGATTGGAAGTTTCTGTCCCCTGACCAATGTGTTCATCTCATCTATTGCAGAAATTCCAGTCTGTATGAATTCCCGGGGGAATTCTCTTGCAGTCGGATTCATAGGGTAACCGTTTATATCCCTTCTATCTTCCGGAAGAATTTCACCCTTACCGTCTCTCGGTCTGCCTGCACCGTCAAATATCCTACCCAGCATACTCACAGAGACCGGAATCTTCATTGTTTCCCCCAAGAATCTTGCCTTTGTATTCTTTGTATCAAGGCCGGAGGTGCCTTCAAAGACCTGAACTACTGCCTTACCCTCCATTGCGTCCAAAACCTGGCCCGTTCGGAGTTCACCAATTGCAGTTTCTATTTCGACTACTTCCCCGTACATGACATCACTTACATTATCTACTATCATCAATGGACCTGCAACCTCAACAATGCTTTTGTATTCTTTTATTGCCATTTTTTCTATCCCCTTCAAGATGTTCCTGAAAGTATTAATTTGATAACCTGCTTCGCAAGTATTACAACTAACTACATATAATCATGGAAATCCAAAATAAAAAAAGAGGCTGCATTCTCGCGTCTTTATGATTATGGGATAATAACCGTAATGATCAGAATTTGCATCCTGCAATATCTTTACCATGTATCAGATAGATAAGCACCATAGCCACCATGTCGACGGACATTTTAAGTTCTTTTCATCGTAATACGAAGTATTACGAGTTAATCCGAGACCTTTGGTCTCGGAGCTACGAAACTCTAAAGAGTTTCGTATTAAAATTTTGCGAAGCAAAATTTTTTTAACTATTTCTTCTTGAATTCCAATAAGTTCGTGGTATCTTGGCAATTTGTAAATTTAATGTAAATAAGTCATTAAAATTGTCAATCAACGAATGAAAACAAAAATCGTCCCTGATACATCTGTGATAATAGATGGCAGGATAACTGAAATTATTAAGGAATTAAAGAATTCGGAAGAAATTGAGATAATAGTCCCAAATGCAGCAGTGTCAGAACTTGAGAATCAGGCAAATTTGGGAAGGGAAACGGGTTTTGACGGTCTGAAGGAATTGAAATCCCTAAGGGAATTGGCAAATGAACAAAAGAATATAAAACTCGAATTCTATGGAAAATTCCCATCGGAGTCTGAAATAAGGGGCGCAAGGGTAGGTAGGATTGATGAACTTATAAGGAAGGCTGCTGAGGATAACGATGCAATTCTTGTAACAAGTGACAGGATTCAGGCGCTTGTTTCAGAGGCTAAGGGATTGAAAATCAGATACATGGAGCCAAGGATAATAAAAATACAGCCAAGGATATTTGAATTATTTGATTCCGGAACAATGTCACTGCATCTTAAGGAGAATACAGAGATTTTTGCAAAGAAGGGAACTGTAGGCAGATTTGAATTGGTAAGGATTGGTGCAATTACTGATAGAGAGAAATTGGATTTGTATGCAAAGGAAATAGTAGAGGCTGCAAAATCTGACCCAAGGGGTTATATAGAAATTGAAAGAAGAGGGGTTACTGTTGTGCAACTTGGCGAGTATAGAATTGTCATAGCAAGACCGCCATTCAGCGATGGACTTGAAATAACAGCAGTAAAGCCCATTGTAAAGACGAAATTAAGCGATTATACTATTTCCAAAAAATTGCTGCAGAGGCTTGAATCACATGCAGAGGGGATATTTGTCTCTGGTTCTCCCGGTGCAGGAAAGACTACATTTGTTCAGGCACTTGCAGAATTCTACCTGAGCAAGGGCAAGATTGTAAAGACAATGGAGCAGCCAAGGGATTTACAGGTTCCTGATGTGATAACGCAATATGCCCCCCTTGAGGGCTCTATGGAGAAAACCTCTGATGTGCTTCTTCTTGTTAGGCCGGATTACACAATATTTGACGAGGTTAGAAAGAGCACAGACTTTCGGGTCTTTGCGGACATGCGGCTTGCGGGTGTTGGAATGGTCGGGGTTACGCATGCAAACAAGGCCATAGATGCAATCCAGAGACTTGTGGGAAGGGTTGAACTCGGACTAATCCCGCACATTATAGATACTGTAATTTTTATAGAATCCGGCAAAATCCAGGAGGTCTATGAACTAAGCATGGTGGTTAAGGTTCCATATGGGATGAGAGAAGCAGATTTAGCAAGGCCCGTTATTGAGATAAGAGACTTCGAGACAAAATCCCCGGAGTATGAGATGTATTCATACGGTGAGGAGGTTGTCGTAATTCCGATAAAAAGAAAATTTAGAAGTACAGAGCATGGTGGAGAAGCATTAGGTGAAGATGTAAGGACATCAAAGACAAAAAAGTTAATAATACTAAGGTCAAGGCGCTTTGATGAGAATGTAAGGATATTCGCAGGAAAGGATTACATCGGTACAGCAAGGGCAAACAGGGCAGGAAATGTAAAGATAAAGAGGAATACTGATGTGGGGAGGGCATTGATTGAGGCCATAACGGCCGAGAAAAAGATTAAGATAGTATGAATAGGTCTCAAAGGAAATTGGTAAAATAAAATCATCAATTATGAAAGAACGCATTGAGAGATTTCTCGAACTGAAGTCAAAGGAGATAAACAGGATTGCAGAAAAGTATCCGGATGAAAAGAGTCTCGTGATTGATTACGGGGAGCTTGCAAGATATGACCACGAACTTGCTGAGGAATTAATAACAAATTTTGATGGGGTCATTAATATATTTGAAAATGTCCTTACAGAGAAAATAAGGGTTTCATTGCCAGAAACTGTTGAAGAGCCAAGATTCCATGCAAGATTCTGCAATCTGCCAAAGGAGAGGGGTTACACCGTTATGATCAGGAATATAACCGCGGAATATATATCCAAATTCATCTCTCTTGAGGGTTTAGTTAATAAGATAAGCGATGTCCTGCCAAAGGTTCTGATTGGAAGGTTCTATTGCAATAAGTGTAATGAACCCCATGATGAGCCACAGACTACACGGTTTCTAAGGGAGCCATTACAGTGCAAAAATTGCAGAAAGCGAGAATTCAGATTCTCACCAGAGGATTCAAAATGGACAGATATGCAGAAACTTGAGATTCAGGAACCCCTGGAGATGCTCAAGGGCGGGGAGCAGGCAAGAAGGATAGAGATATGGCTTGAAGATGATTTGGTTGATTTAGTCACGGCAGGAGACAAGGTCATAGTTACCGGGCTTGTTAGGCTGTTGCCTCCGAAATTTAAGGGGCCCGTATATTTCAAATTCATAGAGGCGAACAAGATAGATGGCATTGAAAAGGAATTTGAGGATATTATCATTACTCCTGAAGAGGAAAAGCAGATAAAAAAACTTGCAAAGGACCCAAACATCAGGAGCAAGATTGTAAATTCGATAGCCCCATCGATCTATGGTTACAATGAGGTAAAAGAAGCAATTGCACTCCAGCTCTTTGGAGGAAGACCTAATAAGAAACTTCCAGACGGAACCCATGTTAGACCCGATATACACATCCTACTTATTGGTGATCCGGGGGTTGCGAAATCAAGAATTCTGCAATATGTAAACCAGATTGCACCGAAAAGCATATATGTTACCGGAAAGGGAACAACCGGGGCCGGACTTACAGCAACTGCAGAGCGAGATGAATTTGCAGAGGGTGCCTGGACACTAAAAGCAGGGGCGTTGGTTCTTGCAAGTGGTGGCATTGTTGCAATTGATGAATTTGACAAGATGGATAAGGAAGACAGGAGTGCGATGCACGAGGCAATGGAACAGCAAAGTTTTCTATATTCCTCCAAGATTAAGGTAAATAATAATGATGTAGAAATTGGAAATTTTGTGGAAGATTTGATGAAAAAATATCCCGAAAGGATAATCAAAGGCAAAGACTGTTTTATAATTCCGGTAGAGGATCTTGGATTCGAAATATTCACAACCGATTTTGAAAAAATATTCACAACAAAAATAAACAGGGTAAGCAAGCATATCGCTCCAAAAACTTTTGTGAGATTTAAGATCAGGAATGGGAGGGAGCTTAAGGTAACACCAGAGCATCCCTGCTGGGTGATAAGGGATGGAAAAATAACTACAATTCCAGCTGAGGAAATAAAGGAGGGCGAATTCTTCCCAATTCCAGAGAGAATACCTTTTAAGGGAGAACAACAGGATTTTAATCTGAAATCAGCAGCAGATATACCGCATTCAAAACAGATAACATTGCCATCCCATAATTCTCCAGAATTCTGCAGATTTATAGGGTATCATATAACTGACGGCGGATACGAACTTAATAGAGGTAAGAAAAACGGAATTAATTTTTACAATAAAGATTCAAGCCTCATTAGTGATTATCTCAATATAACAGAATCTCTGTTTAGAATAAAACCATACATACAAAAGAAAAATGGTGTGACTGGAATACGATTAACTTCTACCTTGCTCATGGATTTCCTAAGACAATTGGATTGTCTCTTGATAGAGGGTGATGAGAAAAAAAGAATCCCTCCTGCTTTGATTAACTGTGAGAATCATGAGATTGCAAATTTGTTAAAAGCCCTGTTCGATGGCGATGGAACAGTTGTAAAAGTCAATAGGAACGGTATAAGAATAACGCTTACAACCCCGAACAAGGAACTTGCATATCAGGTTCAGGAACTTCTGCTGAGGTTTGGTATAAGATCAAGTATTTTTTCAGACAGAAGATTTTACAAAGTTGATATCACCGGATATGAAAACATTAAAAGGTATTACGAAGAGATCGGATTTACATCAAAGAAAAAAAACGATAGGTTGGAAAATTATATAGAAATAGATAAGACTTACAGGTCTGTCACAAATATAGTTCCTAATTCTACAAGAAAAATTGGGGATATTTTGAATTCCCTTAGAATGAACAGAAGATTTTTCGGCATAGAGGTTTATTATGCAGATAATATACATAAAAACAAACTTCAGAAAATTATCGGAGTAATATTAGAACGAATGAATGACTTGGAAAGTGAATTAGAGAATATTGATTCAAAGGATGTTGGGGGATTATGGCAGATTACCAGAAGGTTCAGAATTTCTCAAAATGAAATAGGTAAGGAATTGGGCGTTTCTGGAAGTCTTGTAGGTTACTGGTTCAGAAACAAGAAACTGAAATCAGAAAAAATAAGAGATGCGTTGAAAAATATTATAAAAAACAGATTAAAAATAAAACAAGATGTTTCCGAGTTAAAGAGAATTGCTTTTGCACCGGTCCAGTGGACAAAAGTAACCTCGGTTGAGAAAAGGGGGTGTGAAGATAGATTTGTTTATGATATTACTGTGGAACCTACAAGAGCATTTATCAGCAATTGTATGGTACTGCACAATACGATAAGTATAGCGAAAGCCGGCATTGTAACAAAATTCAAGGCGAATACAACGGTTCTTGCGGCATCAAATCCGAAATTCAGCAGGTTTGATAGCTACAAGCCACTGGTAGAGCAATTTGACATTCCGCCTACACTACTCTCCAGATTTGACCTTATTTTCCCCATAAGGGATATCCTTGACAGAGAGAGAGACACGCGGATCGCAGAGCATATGCTTAAGATGCACACGGTGGGGGAGGAGATGAAGGACTTAGAGCCTGAAATTCCTACAGAACTCTTCAGAAAATATATCGCATATTCAAGGAAGAATATACACCCCCTTCTTACTAATGAGGCTACCGAGAAGATAAAGTGGTTTTATGTAGACCTCAGGGGGATGAGCAAGGAGGCTATAACAGCAACACCAAGGCAACTTGAAGCCCTTGTCAGGCTTGCAGAGGCTTCTGCAAAGATGAGGCTCAGTGATACAGTAACGGTCAGCGATGCTGAAAGGGCGATAGAACTTACGAATTTCGTGTTGAGGTCAATTGCATACGACCAGGCAACAGGGGAGATAGATATAGATAGAATTGTAACAGAGCACCCAAGGTCGACAAGAGAGAGGATTAGGATTATTGAAGAGATAATCCAGAATCTGGTAGGTTCGAGTGATGAAGGATTGGCACCATTCGATGAAATAATTTCCAGTGCACAGGCAAAGAATATAGATAAATTCCATGCTGAACAGATCCTGAATGAATTGAAGATGAAGGGTGTGATATATGAGCCACGGCATGGCTGGTATGGATTTGCTGCCAGATGAGATTAAATGCAAAATCTAAATTCATTAATTTTGCTGATTAGCATCTATCTTGCTGTCCAGATATAAGGGCAAGACACCTACGGTTTCTTGCCCTTATCAACCCTAATCTTCCCTTGATTTTGATTGAATTAATTTTAGTTTTGGGAATCAAAACCCTTTCCCGAATCAGAACCTAAAGGTTCTGATTGGGCCCGAATTTCTGCCAAAGCAGAAATTGGGCATGTGGCAGAGCGACTTCGTCGCCCGAATGAGAGATAATCTCTCATTGGGCCCATTGAGCCTTTAGGCTCAATCGGGCTCTGACATAT
>JAKFXM010000009.1 GCA_021731385.1 Methanobacteriota archaeon | reverse complement strand
TATCTGACAAGAATGTATTAGTAAGTATATATCAAATGGAAGATGGAAAATTAAGATTTGGTAATACAATAAAATATGGTAAATATTTTTGGGGATTAGATTATTATGAAAAATCAGATCAATCATTAGACTATTATTTGACCAATAAAATTGTACCCGAGATACCCCAAAAAATAATTGATAGTGCAATTCTGAAAATACAACCGATAGAATAGGCGGGGTTCGGAACTCTGCGGATTTTCTTTCAGAAAATCCTTGCCACTCTGCGCTCTCACTTCGTTCAGGTCATATAACACGGGCTATACAGTTCGCTTTGCTCACCCAAATCGCCTTCATCAACTTCTTTTATCCAGAAAACGATATATGTAACTCATCAGTGAGGAGGTTATGATATGATAAGTGGCAAGGATAAAAAGAAAATCATCAGGATCGCAAAGAAATATAGAGTTACCTCAGTGCATCTGTTTGGATCATCTCTTTACTCTCCTAGTGCTAATGATATTGATCTGGGAGTCAAGGGGATAAATCCAAAATTATTCTTTGAATTGTATGGAGAACTATTAACGGCATTATCAAAACCCATAGACCTTGTGGATTTATCTATGAAATCCTTATTTAATTCCATAATTGAGAAGAATAGTGTGAAGATCTATGGATAATTTAGAACAAGAGATTTTGGCGGAAAAGGAACATATCTCAGATACATTACGCGCGTTAGAAAAAACCATGAGGCGCAAGAGGAAAACCATTGTCGAATTAGCTGCAATAGGCACATTTCTGCAAAACAGTTATAACGGCATGGAAAATATTCAAAAGAGGATATTGAAATTCAAAAATATACCCATCTTACACATGCAGACATACCATCAGGATTTATTGAACCTGTCAGTGAAACACAAAATAATCTCTGAGAATCTCTCCAACGAGCTTAAGAAATATCTTGGATTTAGACATTTCTTTATTCATGGATATGGCACAATGATGGATGAGAAGAAATTAATACCCCTAGCTGAGAACCTTCCACAGGTCTGGTCAAAATTCGATCTATAGATAATGAAATACATGAAAACTCTGAAAGATAAGGGGTGATTTGAGCCTTTGCCGAACTCTTCAGAAACCTTTGGTTTCCTTACCTCGCCCTATCAGGCTTAGTTATATAACAAGCGGGTATCTGGCTCGGCTCGCTACGTTCGCCTCTACCAAAATTTGCTCCGCTTCGCTCCGCAACTTCGCATACACCGAGAACGTTATACGCAATTTCGCTCACAAGAAAAATTTTGCTCTGCAAAATTTTTGTGCCCAATTAGAAGGTACACCTTCTAATTCGGGTAAAAGAATGGAAAAAAACAGATGCCCAGTTGCTTGATAGAAATATTGAAAATTAAAAATGCCAAGAATTACAGCAATACAGGTCTATGAATTACTGCCTAAGAAGAATTGCGGCGCATGCAAGGAGCCCAGTTGCATGAGTTTTGCCCTTAAATTATTGACGAGGGGGAAAACACCCTTCAATTGCCCTAATCTTACTGAAACTGAGAGACAGGCATTAATAGCACTCCTAAGACCCCCGGTAAGGGAGGTTGTAATAGGCAGCGGGGATAAGGCAGTTAAGGTCGGAGGAGAAGAGGTTATGTATCGCCACGAATTAAAATTCTTCAATCCCTGTGTAATTTCAATAGATGTCAGCGACTTAATGAGCGATGTTGAGATAAAAAACAGGATAGATTTTGTTAAGAATTTTACTATCGAAAGGGTCGGGCAGAAACTCCGCCTTGATGCAATTGCTATAAGGTGCGCGTCATCAGAAAAAAACAAATTTGAGAATGCCGTGAAATTCGTTTCTGATAATTTTGATGGTCCAATAATCCTGTGCTCATTTAATCCGGAAATTCTAAAATCCGGGGCAGAGATATTAAAGGGAAAAAAGCCGCTGCTTTATGCTGCAACGAAGGACAATTGGAAGGATGTTGTTAGGATCGCGAAGGAGTATAATGCACCAATCGCAATCTATTCCCCGAATTTAAGCGAACTTGGAACAATTGCATCAAATATTGAAAATCTGGAGAAATTTGATCAGATAATACTGGATCCCGGTATACAGGTGCTTGGCAATGAACTGAAGGAAACCCTGAACAATTTTACGATGCTCAGGAGATCTGCAGTTAAGGGTGTCAGGGAATTAAGTTACCCGCTGATGGCGGTTCCTGCAGTTGCATGGGTGGGTTCGGGTGATAATATAACTTCCGCATATTATGAATGTTATATAGGGGGCATAATGCTCGATAGGTTTGCAAGCCTTCTCATCATACATTCTGCAGAGCCATGGACCGTTCTCCCATTGATTACCCTGAGGCAGAGTATATACACTGATCCAAGAACTGAACCTGAGGCAAAACCCGGGCTATTTGAATTCGGAAATCCTGATGAGAATTCCCCTGTTCTCGTAACTACGAATTTTTCGCTTACCTATTTTACAGTATCAAACGATCTGAAAAAATCAAATTTAAACTGCTACCTTCTCGTTGTTAATACAAAAGGATTAGCGGTTGATACCTCTGTTGCCACTGGAGACTTAAGCGGTTCAAAGCTAAAGGATGCAATTTTACAATTTGAGGTCGGAAAAAAGATAAAGCACAGAAGGATTGTAATACCTATGCTTGCATCAAGGATAAGAGGTGATATCGAAGATCAGACTGGATGGGAGGTTCTTATAGGTCCAAGGGATTCATCACAGATAGCGGGATTTTTGAGGGATAACTGGAAGGTTTAAGAATGGCAGTATCAGTTATGCAGGTATACAAAAATCTGCCCGGGCTCAACTGCGGAAAATGCGGCGAAGATAGCTGTATGAGTTTTGCCGTGAAACTTTTGCATGGGGAGGGCAAATTAGAGCAATGCTCGCCGATCCTAAATTCAGGATATACTACAAAAAAGAAAGAACTTGAGGAAATTATCTCAGGATTGGGCAAGGCAGAGAAAACAGGTTTAATAATCCACGAAAAATTCTGCAGCGGTTGCGGAAATTGCGTTATTGCATGTCCGGTATCTGCCATGGCTGACCCGGGGGCAATGGGTGGAAAGGGTCCAAAGAGCAGGGATCTCGTTTTTAGGGTGATTAATGGAAAGGTCAAAATTGTGGATATAAGCAGATGCCGAAGAACCGGTGAGGACAAGAGATGCAGGATATGTGTTGATGTCTGCCCGACAAAGGCTATAGAATTTGTATAGGTGATTATGGCAGTTCCAACAGCTCTCAGGGATTTAAAATCCCTTTTAGGCTCCCCAGCGAAGGAGATGACCCTGATAACCGTCCGTACATTGGATCAGGGGGAGAATATAGACCGGAAGGGTAGCAGGGATTATTATAATTCAATTTCATTATGCGAAATTGACACTGATGATTTTGCAGAACTTGGCATTATGGAGGGAGGGAATATACGGATTTCGCATAATGGAAACAGTATCATTGTTAGCGCTAGGAAATCAAAAAATTCACCGCATAGGGGAATGATCTTCCTTCCGCTTGGACCATTGGCTAATTATATCATACCGGGAGAAACAAAGGATGGTATGCCGTCATTCAAGGGGATTAAAGTCAAGGTAAAGACAGTATCTTCAAGGCCAACTTCAATAGAGGAGGTAATTGGCAGATGAAATTCAGTTATGTCAGCCGTTTAACAACCCGAAAAATTTCCAAAGGAAATTTTTGGGCCCAATTAGGCAAAGCCTAATTCGGGAAGGCTGGCGAAAATGAGTGGGGTGCTTCGCACCCCACATAAATTCCACTCATTAGATTCAATAGAATTTCACGAAGTGAAATTCCTTTCTTTCTTTTTCGCCAGCGTTTTTCTTTCTTTGGAAAAGAAAGAAAAAGGCTGTGAAAGATGAAATTCAGCGATGTTACATGCCCATTTTGTGGAAGTCTTTGCGATGATATTGAAATTGAGGTTGAAGACAATAGAATAAAAACAATTGAGAATACCTGCAAATTAGGAACTGCAAAATTCCTGAATGTCCATGAAGTTTTAACACCATTGAAAAAAGGCGAGGAGATTAGCATTGATGAATCCATCGCAGAGATAGCAGATGTTCTTTCAAATTCCAGCAGGCCATTGCTCTATGGGTGGAGTTCCACAAATATAGATGCAATCCGTTTAGGTGTGATGCTCGCCGAAAGGGTTAAGGGGGTAATAGACAACACATCAAGCGTATGCCATGGCCCTTCAATAGTTGCAGAACAGAGTTCGGGAATGGTTTCCTCCACATTGGGTGAGACTCTAAACTATGCAGACCTGATAATATACTGGGGATGCAACCCATTGGAAGCGCATCCCAGACACATGTCAAGATATACCTCATTCCCAAGGGGGCTTTATAGAGAGGAGGGTAGGAGGGACAGGTACAATGTCGTGATAGATGTCAGGAAGAGCGATACCGCAAAGGTCTGTTCGAATTTTCTGAAGATAAATCCAAATCAGGATTTTGAACTTATATCTGCATTGAGGCTTGCAATAAAGGATAAGCCAATTCCGGAGAATGTTGCAGGAATTCACAGAGGGGAAATAGAAAAACTCGCAAACAGGATGAAGAACTGCGAATTCGGTGCAGTATTCTTCGGCCTGGGACTTACGATGAGTGAGGGCAAATTCAGGAATGTTGATAATGCGCTTAACCTTGTAAAAGACCTGAATGATTATACGCATTTTATAATAATGCCTATGCGAGGGCATTACAATGTAAAGGGGGCCGGGGAGGTTTTTACCTGGCAGACAGGCTATCCGTTTGGTGTTGACTTCTCAAGGGGTTACCCCAGATATAATCCCGGTGAGACCACTGCTGTTGATTTGCTGATGAATGAAGAGGTTGATTCAATGTTGGTTGTTGCATCAGACCCGGTAGCACATTTTCCAAGGGATGCTGTCAGGTATATGAAAAAAATCCCTGTCTTTGTCATTGACCCTGCATTTTCATTAACGGCGGGGATTTCGAGAGTCTACATACCATCGGCAATCTCCGGCATTGAAGATGGTGGAACTGCCTATAGAATGGATGGGGTTCCTTTAAGCATGAAAAAATTGATCGATGCCCCTAAAGGAATTTTATCGGATAAGGAGATACTAACCCGGATTATCGGGAAGGTTTGAGAGGATGAAGGACATAATCTCAAAAAATTACAAAAATTTGCTTGGTAGAATCACTACGATCTTAGCAGATGCAAGAACTAAGGTAATTAGGGAGATAAACAAGGTGCAGGTATTTGCATACTGGGAGATTGGAAAAGAGATTGTTGAGTTTGAGCAAAAGGGTAAGTTGCGGGCAGAATATGGTGAAGAACTCATTGTGAGATTGGCAAATGATATGACTGAAATGTTTGGTAGAGGATTCTCTCCTACAAATTTAAAAATGATGAGGCTTTTCTACCAATCATTCCCAATTCGTCAGACAGTGTCTGACGAATCCCAAAAACTCCAAAAGTCAGAGACACCGTATAGTAAATCTGCAATTCAGCAGACACCGTCTCCAAAATGTGAACCAATGCTCTCATGGTCTAACTATTGCGAATTATTAAAAGTAGAAGAACCGCTTGCTCGCTCCTTTTATGAACAAGAGGCGATTCAGAATAATTGGTCCGTGAGAGAGTTAAAGAGGCAGATTAATTCAATGCTTTTTGAACGATTGGCTTTAAGCAAAGATACAAAAGCAGTAATAAAGATGGCGAATAAGGGACAGATTATAGAAAAACCAGAAGACGCAATTAAAGACCCTTATATCCTAGAGTTTCTAAACTTTAAAGAGGAGACATCATATACTGAGACTCGGTTAGAACAGGCACTTATTGATAAACTTCAATTTTTTCTTTTAGAACTTGGCAAAGGTTTTACCTTTGTTGCCCGTCAAAAAAGAATTACTATTGCTAATCGTCACTATTACATTGACTTAGTTTTCTACAATCGTCTATTGAAGTGTTTTGTTTTGATAGATTTAAAGACTGGTGAGCTCGATCATTCCGATATGGGGCAGATGAATTTTTATCTTAACTATTTCAAAGAAAATGAGAGGATAGGGGATGAAAATGAGCCAATAGGGCTTATCCTTTGTGCAAAGAAACATGAAATTTTTGCCAAGTATGTTTTAGGCGGATTGAACAATAAGATTTTTGCTTCTAAGTATAAATTGGCTTTACCTTCTGAGAAAGAATTAAGAGTTAAATTAAAATTGATACCAAGATGGTTAGAGAAAAAGAAATGGATATAATAATAAAGAACGCAAGCGTTTATTGCCCTGTAAACAATATTGCCGGGGACTGCATGGATGTCCTTATAGAAAAAGGAAAGATCGTAGATAGATTTACATCAGTAAATGGCATTGTTGAGATAGATGCAGAGAAAAAAGTCCTGATGTCGGGTGGTGTGGATATTCACACACATGTTGCGGGGGGATTGGTAAATTCCGGAAGGCTGATGCGCCCTGAGGACAAGACCATTTTTTGTGAAGGAAACCAGATAATAAGGTCCGGCTCCGGATTTAGCATACCCACTACATTTCTTACCGGCTATGGTTATGCCCTTCTTGGCTACTCATTCATTCTCCAGCCCGCTACACCGGCAATTACTGCAAGGCACACCCATGAGGAACTTGATGACATACCGTTAATGGACAAGGGAGCGCTTCTTCTTCTGGGGAATAACTACCTTGTGGCGGATTACATAGCAAAGAATTCCTATGAGAAATTAAGAGACTATGTTGCATGGATGCTCTCTGTCACAAAGACATATGGGATAAAGGCAGTCAATCCTGGGGGATTTCTGTCATGGTTATGGGAGGTAAAAAGAATTGACCTGCATGATGAAATTCCAAAATTTAGCATAACGCCTGCAGATATAATAAAGAATCTCGAGAAGGTTGCAACTGAATTGGAATTGCAGCATCCCCTTCACCTGCATCTTAATTCCCTTGGTTATCCGGGGAATTATACTACGGCCCTTGAAACAATGAAATTAATCAGGAATAAGGCACACCTTACGCATATGCAGTTCAGCAGTTATGGGGGGGATTCATGGGAGAATTTTGAATCTAAAGCAGGGGAGGTTATCAAGGAGATAAATTCAAACAGTAAGATAAGTTTTGATATTGGTCAGATAACGCTTGATAACACAACTACAATGACTGCTGACGCCCCATTCGAGCAGCATCTCTCCAAACTTTTGGGTAACAAATGGGTCTCAAGGGATGTTGAACTTGAATGCGGTGGCGGAGTTGTACCATATAACTACTCAGGAAAGAATCCCGTAAATTCCGTTCAGTGGGCGATAGGGCTCGAATTGACACTTCTTGCAGAGGATTTATCAAGGCTGTGTTTGTCAACGGATCATCCCAACGCAGGTCCTTTTACGAGATACCCGAGGGTAATCTCGTGGTTAATGAGCATGAGGGCAAGGGAGGAATCTGCAAAAAAGATGAACAAAGCAGTATCAAAAAGAAGCATGTTATTTTCAATAGACAGGGAATTCAGCCTTTATGAAATTGCGACAATAACAAGAGCCTCTCCTGCCAGGATTCTTGGCATTGATTACAAGGGGATTGCCCCCGGGGCAAAGGCAGACCTTGCTCTATACGACCTGAGCCCGGAAGAAACGGATGGTGAAAGAATAGAGAGGGCTTTTGGAAGGGCAAAATACACAATTCTTAATGGTGAGATTGTCGTTAATGATGGGAGGGTCTCAAGTTCAAAACCCGGAAAGACGATTTATGTTGAAAGAGATGTTAAAGATCCGGATATTGAGGGGGAGATTGAACTATTCTTCAGAAAGAGATATTCCGTTGCGATTTCAAATTATAAACTAAATTCGTTAAATTGAAGGAAGTAGTAATGAAACTAAGGGAAGTGCCGGGAACAGGGCTTGAGGCAGAATCTATTATTCCTGAAAATTTCGCAGGCAAAAGTCTAAGTGAGATATCCAATCTTCCTGTTTTTCTTGGAAATAAGAAGAGAAAGATCTCCGATTCTTTTGAGATAACGGGGGATATTGCAGAAGATAAAGAAAGGCAGAGGATTGTTCTTGAAGGAGATTTTTCCAGAGTTAAGAGAATTGGCGAGAATATGAACGGCGGTGAAATCCTGATAAATGGTTCTGTAGGAATCCATCTTGGGGAATTCATGCAGAATGGAAAGATAACTGTAACGGGCAATGCTAATAGCTGGATTGGAACATCAATGAGTGACGGGGAAATCCTGATTGAAGGAAACGCAAGGGATTGCATAGGCTGTGCCAAAAGGGGGGAAAACAAGGGCATGAGGGGTGGAAAGATAATTATCAATGGCAACACAGGAACTGAGATTGGCTCCTATATCTCTGGCGGCGAGATTCTGATAAAAGGAACGGCAGAATCCTTTGCGGGCAGTTATGCGAGGGGTGGAAAAATTACCATCGGAAAAATTTTGAAAAACAGGATTGGTTACCTGATGAAAACAGGCGAAATCTTTGTCCTTGATCCGGATTTCAAGGCTCCTTTCTACTTCAACCATTTCA
The DNA here is from genome assembly GCA_021731385.1 of Methanobacteriota archaeon. Taxonomy (GTDB): domain Archaea; phylum Altiarchaeota; class Altiarchaeia; order IMC4; family QMZM01; genus JAKFXM01. The sequence goes on along the minus strand of JAKFXM010000009.1, from coordinate 278 downwards.
TGGATAATGCAGAATATTCATTGTATCAGGGAGATCTGGGCATTGATGGTAAGGGATTGATTTATGTGGTGAGGAAAGGGTGAGTATATATAAGTATTCGCTTTTTATTGAGAAATTAGATGTTTTAGTAATAAAATTTCGCTAAATAGGCGTAGACACGCAATTGAGGTTTTGCCCTTCGGGTTGCTCACTCCGTTCGCAATTCTCAATCGCCCTAACCCTCGCTTCGTTTAAACTTCAAAACAAAAAACCAGAAAAAATCTAATCGCTTCGCGACT
>JAKFXM010000160.1 GCA_021731385.1 Methanobacteriota archaeon | reverse complement strand
CATATCTGATTTTTTTCATAAAAAAATTCTCATTTTCGGAAAAGGGGCAGATATTGAATCCAAGAAAGGTTTATTGCATCGATAATGGAATTAGAAACGCCGCAGGTTTTGTTTTTTTGGAAAACTTGGGAAGGCTTATGGAAAACGCGGTTTTTCTTGAATTGAAGAGGAAGGGAAAGGAAATATTTTATTGGAAAGGAAAAAAAGAAATTGATTTTCTGGTAAAAGAAGATTTGAAAGTGAAGCAGTTAATCCAAGTTTGCTATGATATCGAAGACAAAGAAGCAAAGAAAAGGGAAACTGAAGCGCTCTTGGAAGGAATGAAAGAATTCAAACTGAAAGAAGGATTGATAATAACTTGGGATTATGAAGGCGTGGAAGAGATAAAAGGAGAGAAAATAGTTTATATTCCGCTGTGGAAATGGCTTTTGATATAGTGGCAACATCCAATAGCGGCTTTGAGGCAAAAAACTAGCAACTCAAACAATTGGTTTGTCTTGACCATCCCGGCGCCGAGATGAGTGGAAGGTAGCTGCCCTCGAGGCGACCATGTAATTCCCGCCCACCGTCATGCCCGGAATCATCCTATCATAAGAAGCAGCACCCGCATCGCCTTCACCGCCCTCTCCGGCGACGGATAAGCCGGAAGCCCCTCTTTCTCAAAGGTGCAGAGAAAAAGCCCTTTCCAAATTCCTATGATAGAAATTCCATTTCTACTATCTTTATAAATACTTAGAACTAATACTTCTATGGTTGATTGATATGGACGAATTGATGGCAAAGCACAATCCCTGGTGGAGGGGGCAGGAGGACATTGCAATCAGGAGATGGGAATCCATGAAAACAAGATGGCTTCCAAAGTGGATAAAGCAGGTAAGTACCCAACCATTTTCGCTGAATTTTGTCATAGGTCCGCGCCAGACAGGGAAAAGCACGGGGATAAAAATCCTTATACAGGAGCTTTTGAAGCAGAATGCAGCCGAAAGCATTTTTTATTTCAATTGCGATTTTATCCCGGATATTGATTCGTTTAAAAAAACCATTGACGCTTATCTTGAGTTCAGGGAATCGCAGGGCATCAAGTCAAGCTATATATTCTTGGATGAGGTAACAAGCCTGCCCGAATGGTGGAGAATAATAAAGGGCTATACGGATTTGGGTGTCTTTGAAAACGATGTTCTTACAATCACAGGCTCCTCTTCGCTAAAGCTTAAAGGCGATGCGGAGCTTTTTCCGGGAAGGAGGGGAAAAGGGAAAGATATATCAGTGTATCCTCTTTCCTTCAGGGATTTTTTGGATGTCAATGGAATAAAGATAGGGACGACAGGGAACTTGGAAAAAGACATGAAAAGCATGCTGAAAGATGAGAATGAGATTTTAAAATTGTTTTCTGGTTATGCAAGGACAGGCGGTTTCCCGCTTTCAATAAACGAGGATCCGACAGCGGAAGAGCAATTTATGGCGGGATTTGAGGGGGAGATACTCAAATCCAAAAAGAGCCTGCAGCTTGTGAAGGCAGTCATCTCAAGCATAATGAGAAAGTCCCCTTCCCCCCTCTCGTTCTCAACCGTGGGCAAGGATATAGGCGTCTCTTACAAAACCGTCCAGGACTATGTGGAAACCCTGAAAAATCTATTTATAATGGATCAGGCGTTTTATGGCGATGAAAAAAGAATCGTATGGAGGAAGGAAAGAAAGTTTTTCTTTTTGGATCCATTCATAGCAAGAACTTTGTCTTGGTGGTCCGGCGAAAAATATTTGGACAGCGCGTTCAACGAATGGCTGGTACAATCCCATCTACTAAGGAAGTTCGGCTCGGTTTTCTATTACAGGAATAGCTTTGAGATAGACTGCATAGCTGGAGGGCTTAAGATCGAAATCAAGATCGGCAAGCCACACAGAGCATATCCTAAAGACGTGCTTGTTATTGACTCAAAGATCCTACCCTTGTTTTTAAGCGCCGTTTTGTGACGGCGGCGGCAGTGGCGGCACAATTTATTTAAATGTTGGAACATTAGCAGGTAATGGTTTAATTAGTGCAAATGGTGGAGATGCGAGTCTTGTCTACAGTGCTAACCTTGGCGGTGGCGGACGAATCGCGATCTATTATACAACCGATACTTTTACTGGAACTTTGAGTGTTGCTGAGGGTACCGGTTATACCGGTTATAAGGCCGGACCTCCAGCACTTAATGGAACAATCTATTATGAAGTTGTATAAAAGTCGGGAAATACCCTGTCGAAATCCGGTTCAAGAATTTCAAAGGTGCGGAGAAAAAGTCCTTTCAAAATCCCTAAGGTCGAACAAAAGCAAGCCCGGCTCTTTTATCCGCTCTTTGAAGGATTTTGCAAATATTGCGTAGTATTCTTTTCTTTCATCATTGTTCCATTGCACGAATTTCGCCTTTTCCTTCAGATCTACCAGAACTTTCTTTGCGTCAACTTTATCCTGCCACTTGCACTCTGCAAATAGGATTTCCTTTGTCTGCTCATTCAGGGTAATGATGTCGATTTCGTATGTATTCTTCCCTTTTTCGCCCTTGAATTTGCCCCACTGCCTGCCCATTCTATCATATTTAAACGGAAGAGGAATCACCCCATGCGTTATTAGTCCTGTTATAATTTTCTCGAACATTCTGCCGGTGTACTGCTCACGATTTTTTAAAACTATATCTGCAAGTTGCCTTTCCTCCATCCTTTCGAGCAGGTTTTGGTATTTCCAGACATTCGAGAACCAGAATTCCAGAATGTTGGAGTTTATTTCATATATCCCCTTTTTTCCACTGCCTATGAGCGGCTCTTTTCGCACTATCACCTCAAAATCCCTTCCAAGAAGATTGATGTATTTGGTTATCTTTGTCTGCTCCCGCCCGACAAATCCGGCTATTTCTCCGAGCGTGTTGTTCCCCTGGGAGATGGCGGAAAGTATTGAGAAATACATCTTGTGCTCCCCTCCAAACTCCTCTTTAAGCGATGTTCTTACCTCTTCGTAAAGCGGCATTGGATAGTAGACAAACATATCAACGATAAATTTGTCCCGCTCGAAACGCTTCATTTTTTCGATTAGTTCGTAGTATTTTGGTATCCCCCCGAATACAGAATAGAGTACGAACGCGGTCTCAAAATCAAGCCCTAAGTCTTTGCATATTTTTGCAATTGTCGGAAAATCAAGCTCCCTTAGCTTTATTATTGCATCGAACCTTCCGAAAAGCGGGTTTTTGTAGTTCTCGACGAGCTTTTTCATAACAGATATAAGAGAGCCGGAGACTACCAAAGCAGGCTTGTGTTTGTCTATCAGCCTCTGGAGGTCGAACACAAAGGATTTATTGACCTTCAGCGAGTTCTGCAGTTCGTCTATAAAGACGATTTTTTCCTGCTTTGAAAAGAGATATTCCATCACATCCTTGAAGGTCTCAACCGGCGGGATGTATATCCTGCCATATTCCTTGATCCAGCCGGCAACTATCTCCTTCTCGGCTTTTTCTGCAGATACGAACAGCGTAATTGCCCTGTCTTTGTAAAACTCCTCGATGAGCCGGGTTTTGCCAAGTCTTCGCCTTCCGACGACAGCTATCCTGAAGTTGCCTTTCAGGTTTTCCAGAATGCCGAGTTCCTTTTCCCTGTCATAGAATTTCATAAATACCCATAAAGTATTATACCTAAGAGGTATATATATTGTAATTTCCCGGAATAATTTCAGGCAGAGATATGGTGATTCATATGGGGGAAAAATATATATCAAATATAGGCGAAATTAAAACGGGAAATCATATATCTTACGATATTAGCTACAAGCTGGTACCTTCATCGCATCATCGTCGCTACAAGAAATATAATTATTCGTATCAAATTTAATACGAAAAGTTTATATATTCGTATCAATAATAATACATATGGAAGAAGTAATAAGGTTTCTCAATCACTGGTGGAGAGAAAGAAGGGTAAAAGACAGCCTTGCGATGGAGTATAAGCGGGAATACTTTGGCAAACTCATAGGATTATTGGACAAAAGGCAGATTGTGGTCATTTGCGGTTTGCGCAGGGTCGGAAAGAGTACCTTGATGTACCAGTTGATTCAGCATCTTCTTGAAAAAGGAACTAAACCACTGAATCTGCTCTATTTTTCCTTTGACAAAAAAGTGGGCGAAATCAAACAGGTTTTGGACGCATATTCAAAAATAACCGAAAAGGACTATGAAAAGGAAAAAATTTTTGTTTTTATTGACGAAATCTATAAACTGAAGAACTGGCACAGCGAATTAAAACTTCTCTATGATGCCTTGCCGAATGTAAAGTTTGTTGTTTCCGGGTCTGCGAGCCTGAGAATTGAAAAGGAAGCAAGGAGGGATTTGACAGGAAGGGCATTTTATGTCGAAATAAAACCCCTGTCTTTTAAGGAATTTTTTGAACTAAAATTCAAAGCAAAACTGGAAAACCCAAAATTATGGGAGGATAAACTCGCGATAAACTTCCCAATATTCCTTAAAAAGGCATTTCCCGAGATAATTGATTTTGAGCCCGAAAGGGCTGTGGAGTATGTCAGGGAGCTTGTTTTCGACAAGATACTGTTCTCCGATTTTCCCCTGACATTCGAGAACATTGACATTAATCTTTTGCAAACGCTTACAGAGATATTTCTTTCAGAACCCGGGATGTATCTGAATACTGATTCGCTGTCAAAAGATCTGAAAAAAAGCAAGAACGATCTGCTTTTGCACATTAGGCTCCTTGAGATGGGCTACATTATCAGGATTGTCAGGAATTACAGAGGTTCGGCTCTTTCCGCATCCAGAAAATTAAGAAGAGTCTACCCTTACCACCCCTCGCTTATTCAGGGGATCTTCAAGGAGGTTGATGAATCGAAATTGGTGGAATGTTTTGCAAGGAGCCATCTGGATGCGGAATTTTACTGGAGGAAAGGGGAAAAGGAAGTTGATTTTATTTTCAATGGAATGCCTGTAGAGGTAAAATATCGTGAAGGTATGAAAAACGAATATCTGAAAAATCTTGCTGAGTTTATGGGCAAGTTTAAGGTTAGACAGGGATATCTGATTTCAAAGAACCGGTTCGACGAGCTGCGCATAGACGATAAAACTGTGAGCGTCTTGCCTGCGTGGCACTTCGCGTTGAAAAAATTTGAAGAAGATCGCTTATGAATTCACCAGTGCCCTCATTGCCTCAACCTGTCGAAATCTGGTTTCAAGAATTTCAGGGGCGCGAAGAAAAAGCCCCCTTTATATCCTTCAGGTCAAATAGCATCAACAGTTCCTTGATTTTTTCCCTGAAAGATTTTCATGAAAACCGGGGCACATCTTTTTATATTCCCGGTATACTAATTATATCTATGGTATCAAAATCTGTTACTTTGGATGAAAAAATTTTGCAAAACAAAATTTTAACTCGAGACTCAAAGTTGCCTTGAGGAAAAATAATGAATAAGTTTTGTCTTTGAATTATAAAGTATACCTTTCCCACGTGCCTTCTTCCACTTATAATCATCAATATGCGCGAAGAGATTACAATAAATTCATCTTCTGTATACTCCGTGCTTTCATTAGAAGTTTATTCATAACCTGCTTATTGCCTTTATCCCCTGCAAAAATGCTGCATACCGGCTCCCCTTTTAGAATACATGTTCCATCCCGGGGGGTATTAGCAACGCCACTGAGTTTTCCAAGCCCGGAAGCAATTACATCCTTTTTTGCAAATATTATGCCCTTTCCATAGCACCTCTTTGGTTGATTTACCGGGCATTCAATGATCCCATCAATTGCCTTCAGATGCATTTCAACAAGATTTATCCTGCAGAATTTCTCAACAGAACTGATGGTATCCTGAAACCGGGGATTTATTTCCATGAAAAATATTCCCCCATCCCCTGAGAGAACATAATCAATCCCGTTTGACCCTATGAGTTTTAGATCAGAGATAATCTCCTCGGAGGATTTATAAATTATCCCTTTATCAACCCCATTGCCAAATGGAACAATATGCCCGCAGTATGTGAAGTCCCTTGATGCGCCGAATTCCCTTATTCCAATGAGTTGCCTGTTAACTGATAGTGACATGGTATTTTCACCATCTGACAACAGAGATACACTTATTGGAATCCCCCTTATGTATTTCTGGATAAGTATGTCTGCCTTCTTTTTTTGTATTATCCTGCAGAATTTTTTCGTTTCAGTCTCATTCCTTATAAGCGTTGGAAGAATGCCTGTACTCTTTATCATGGATTTCACAACCACAGGATAACCGGATTTATATACTGCATCCTCGACCCCGTTGGCGGATTTTGCGACTATTGTTTCAGGATATGAAATCCCGATCCTGTCAAGGATTCTCTTTATACCCTTCCAGTCTTTGGCTTTTTTTATTCTTTCTGAACTATTACCCCTGATCTCAAAATGCCTTTCTAATTTTTTTACAAGTTTGGAATTACACCCTATTCCCGATGTCAGTATCAGATTATCAACAATGCCGCCCAGATTTTCTATTGCAAATTCCGCAAGTTTCTCTGCTGAATATTCTGCAGATAGATTTGGCTTTAAGGGATTCTTCTGGGGTGTAAGATGATAATCTGCACCGGCATCCATGTCAGAGAAATAATCTATCAGATAGACCTTAAATCCAGTTTTTTTGGCAGATTCCGCAACAGCACAAGAATTCAGACCAACTATCCCAACAGAGCCTTTTTGCATTCTCCTACTTTATCTCCCTGAGAATCTTCTCTATTATTTCGTCTGCCGTAACCCATTTTCTCTCAGATTCGAAATTCAATATGAGTCTATGTCTCAGGACCGGAAATGCCATTTCTTTGATATCTTCTCTGCTTACATAATTTCTGCCGTTGATTAATGCCCTCGCCTTTGCAGCCAAAACCAGACCAATGGATGCCCTTGGAGAAGCGCCGTAATCGAGGAATTGTTTTGCTATGCCATTGTTTTTAGGGCGTGTTGCAGTCACTATCTTTATAGCATAATCCTTTATTTCATTCGCAATCGGCATCTTTCTTGTCAGATCCTGTATTGCAAGAAGGTTGTTTTTGCTTAGGATTTTATTAACCGCCGGCATTTTTTCTCCCGTATACAGATCAACTATTCTCAATTCTTCATCGCTTTTTGGATAATCTACGAGGATCTTCAGGAGAAATCTGTCCATCTGAGCCTCAGGTAGCGGATAAGTACCCTCCATTTCTATCGGATTCTGCGTTGCAAGTACAAAAAACGGCCTCTCGAGCGGATATGTCATATTGCCGACTGTTACCTGTCTTTCCTGCATTGCCTCAAGAAGCGCTGACTGGGTCTTGGGGGTTGCCCTGTTTATCTCATCAGTCAGAAGGATGTTTGTAAATACCGGCCCCATCTCAAATCTGAAGGTTTTCCTCCTAGTGTTATCTTCCTCAATTATATATGTTCCCGTAATGTCTGAAGGCATAAGATCTGGGGTACATTGAATTCTTTTGAATTTCAAATCCATTAGCTGGGCAAGGGTACTTACTATAAGCGTCTTTCCCAGACCGGGAAATCCCTCTAAAAGCGCATGATTTTTTGTGAATATTGAGGTAAGAATCTGTTCAATTACGGTGTCTTGGCCGGCTACCACCTGCCCCATTTCCGATAAAATCCGGCTATAGACTTTTTTCATGTTGTGATAGATCTCATCAGTTACCTCTGATTTTCGTATATCCGACTTTTCAGCGGATTCCATCCTGTCAGCATCTGATCCCCTTTGTGTCCTGTCCCAAATACTACTGCCTACTGTCATTTTTGTTGTTTTTACCCGTTGCTGCTATCCCCTTCTACAAGTTTCTCAAAATATCTTTTAATAATCTCATGATATTCGACAGGTTCCTGCTCCGGCGTCTTTGCTGATTCTATTGAGGATATTGAAAACTCATCAGGATTTGTTCCCTGACTTGTATCCCTTATCCTGATTTCTCCGCCGAATTCAGGATGCATTTCCATTTTTATGTCATTACCCTCTATCTTTGCGGATGAAGGAGCACCATAAATTTCCCTGTTCGGTTCTCCCCCAACACCACCCCCACGTCCCGGTTCTGGACCCTGACTTACTCCTGGTTGTTTACCCCCGCTCTCACTGCCTAACTTTTCCTTCTCCTTCGGCGCAGTATAATTCCCAATCTGCCACTGGTCTCCACCCCGTGAATCTTTGTCACCAACTGCCAGGTTTAAATCCCCCATGTTGACGAGAAAATTCCAATTTCTGTACAGAATGGAATTTGTATCAGGAAAATTTATGAAATTTATAGATAATAAGACAAATGCAAGAAATATTACTGCCAGGATTCTTATTGTCATCCTGCCGGTTTCAAAAAATGATGAATACCGGAAATTATCCATGTCTCTTGAAACATCCCGAATAAGACCTCTAACAATTATATCCCCCCCATCTTTGTTGTCATATGCCGTCTTTATTTGCTCTTCGATTTCTGGGTATTTCTCTGATATTTTATCCAGGGTAATGCAACAACGGTTTATATCCCTGATTGAAAAAACAATATATGCAAAAACCGGCAGAATGGCATAAAATATGGGGATGGCAAGGAATTGCATAATTACCGTACCTGTGAGAAAGATTATGGTAGAATTTATCAGAATGTCCAGCACCCTCATTTTTTTAGATAGTCCGTTAAGTTCCCTGAATCTTGCCATTAGATTATCGTTCATTTCGCTTTGTCAGACATAACCCTTCATTCGTGATATAATCTTTTCAAGTTCGTTAATTTTGGTTTTCAGATCATTAACCGCACTGCCCAGTCTGTCGATATCACCTTCCAGATCATTTTTTTTCTCTGTTTCGTTTTCCATCACCTCTAAACCCCGCGCCCCCCTGGAAACGATATCAATCCTGTCGTCAATACTGTTTATACCTCCGGATATATCCCCTATCCTATCATCTGCGCTATTGATATCGGATTTCAGATTTGTATTCTTCCTTACGAGTTCAGAAATCTGGGAATTTGCAATATTGAGATTATTCTCTGCAACCCTGCGCTTATCCTCC
>JAKFXM010000171.1 GCA_021731385.1 Methanobacteriota archaeon | reverse complement strand
AATAAAGGAGATAACAAGGGAAATTATCTCTGTAGGAATAAGAAGTATGGACTCTGCGGAATTAAGGAATATCGACAGTAATAAAATTTTTTACGCGCATGAAATTTATGAATCCCGGGACTGGATCAAAAAAGTATTGGATAAACTATCTAAAAAAGTTTATATTACAATAGATCTGGATGTTTTTGACCCTTCAATAATGTCATCAACAGGAACCCCCGAACCGGGCGGATTGGGATGGTATCAGGTTACTGGATTGTTAAAGGCCGTTTCAGAAAGCAAAAATATAGTCGGATTTGATGTCGTTGAACTCTGCCCGTCTGAAAATAAGGCCCCGGACTTCCTTGCTGCAAGATTAATCTACAACTTGTTGAGTTATAAATTTTATAACGGATGTGATAAAAAATGATTCCGGTCCTGGTATTAATCCTACTTACAGTGCTTTTAGTAAGCCTTATCTCCCTTATAGGAATATTCTCGCTTCTTCTGAAAGAGGATGTGACGGATAAAAGCCTCTTTATCCTTGTAAGTTTCGCAGCTGGCTCTCTCCTGGGTGCAGCTTTTCTTGACTTAATACCCGAGGCTGTTGAGGAAACCCCCGATATATTCATCTATGTTCTATCAGGAATACTCATATTCTTCCTAATGGAGAAATTTCTCTACTGGTACCACTGCCATAAAGGTAAATGTGATGTTCATATATTCACATATCTTAACTTAATTGGTGACGGGATTCACAACTTCATTGATGGCATAATTATTGCAACAAGTTTCCTTATTAATGTTCAATTGGGCATGGTTACAAGTCTGGCAATAATCATGCATGAGATTCCGCAGGAGATAGGCGATTTTGGAATACTTGTCTATGGGGGATTAAGCAAGAGAAAGGCATTATTCTACAATTTTGTAACATCCTTAACTGCATTTCTTGGGGCATTAACTGCATATTTCTTTCTTTCCGGAAAAACGGAAAATTTCGCATCCTTTGTAATTGCCTTTGCTGCCGGCGGATTCATATACATCGCATGCAGTGACATAATCCCTGAATTGCACAAGGAGAGGGATATCAAAAGGTCTTTCCTGCAGTTTATCTTATTGTTGATGGGAATTGGAATCATATTTGTAGTAAAATCAATATCGGGGTGAGAGAATGCTGATAATCACAATTACAATTTTAATGACATTCATGATTCTGCTGATAGCAGGTTATTTTGACCTTAAGACAGGGGAAATACCTGATGAGGTCAGTTTTGGTTTGGTATTCTTATCATTAGTTATCTCCGGAGGGTATTCTGTCTTAAAGGGTGATTATTCTTTTCTCCTTACATCTGTATCTTTTGGAATTGTTTACTTCTTTCTCGGATATGTGCCTTTCCGCCTTGGGCAATGGGGTGGCGGTGATTTAAAACTGCTTTCAGGCATAGGATGTGTCGTGGGCTTCCTGGGCGGGATTGGCTATTTAGGTGACGGGATTATACCATATTACCTCTTCTATTTCGTAAATATGGGCATAATAGCGTTTCCCTATGCAATTGTTTATGCGTTTGTTTTTAGTTTTAGAATAAGGGAGGTAATATTTCAGGAGTTGAGGGATTACCTCAATAAGAAGAGGTATACATTGCTGTTTATAATTTCATTCATACCCTCCTCTCTTGCGTTTTTATTAAAACTTAAAATTCTGGGTCTTGTGTATCTAACCCTGCCGTTATTTGTTTTGGCATCATTGTATCTGAAAGCATTCGAAAAGGCCGCACTTAGGGAAACTGTTAATACGGATAAACTACAGGAAGGTGATGTTTTGGCAGAGAATCTGGTATATGACGGGAGGATAATCGCAAGTAAAAGAGATATGGAGGGTTTAACAACGGAACAACTCAAAGAAATTCAGAAATTATCTGCGGAGAAAAAAATTCCCGAAAGGGTTACCATAAAAACAGGTATAAAATTCGCACCAATACTCTTCATTGCGTTCCTGCTTACCGTATTTGTAGGCGATATAATGAACAGGATTGTAATTTTTCTGACAGATATCATCCTCTGAGTATACTAAAAACCTCCTTTGAAACACCTGCCTTGACAATCACCGTAAGAATGTCGTTCTTTCTGAGTATCTCTTCGTCCGGCCTTGCAATAACATCACTATCCCTCAGGACCATGCTTACAGTAGCGCCGGCAGGCAGTCCAAGATCCTTGATTTTTTTCCCGTATAATCTCTCATTTGATGCATTGATCTCCAAAACCTCTGCCTTACCCCTCGCAATTGAAACAATACTCTTTCCGCTTCCCTGGGTTATTGCATTCTTGAAGTAACTGGCAACTGCACTTATTGGACTTATAGCGGCGGTTATCTCAAGACCTATAAACAAATCCTGCTTGCTTGGATCATTAACCCTTGCGGCAATCCTCTTGACGCTGAATTTCTTTACAATCTGGCATATCGTCAGATTCGTATTATCATCCCTTGTTAGAATAAGAACAGCGTCCGCCTTTTCAATCCCTGCATCCTTAAGAATCTCGGATTCGCTGCCATCCCCGTGAATAACCAGGGCATCCATTGTTTCGGCTAATGCCTTTGCCCGTTCCTCATCCTTTTCAACGAGTACTATCTCATGATCCTCGCTGGCAAGATTCTTCGCAATAGCGCTACCAAGACCACCACAACCTATAATTATAATGTACAGTCTAACTCACCCTCTTTGACGAATAAATGTTTTATATAAAGAATAGTATCAATATCTATCTAATTCGGTATTTAAAAATGGGAATTATCTATTTCAATATATAAAATGGAGATATCAGATGTTTTAATCAGTGCACTGGAATATATAAAAAAATTCAGGAATCAGGTATTTGTGATAAAATTGGGCGGGGAGGTAATGCTAAATGAAAAGGTACTTAACGCCGTAGTACAGGACATCATTCTGCTTAATTGTGTGAATATTAAGGTTGTTGTACTTCATGGCGGGGGTCAGGAGATATCAGATGCAATGAAGAAATTCGGAAAAACGCCTGAATTTGTAGAGGGCCTGAGGATTACGGACGAGGAAACGATGGATATCGTCAAAATGGTACTCGTAGGCAAGATAAACAGTAAATTGGTTGCAACAATAAATAGGCATGGGGGTAATGCAATAGGTCTATCCGGGGAGTCCGGAAAACTATTTTATGCCAAAAAGCAGAAGATGAAAAACAATGTTGATCTTGGATTAGTGGGTGATGTAACAAAAGTGAATGCCGACATAGTTATTGATTTAATAGACAAAGGATGCATTCCGGTAATTTCACCTGTTGGTTATGGGGAAGACGGAACATCCCTTAATATCAATGCCGATACGGCGGCAAGCAAATTAGCAACAGTGCTGAAGGCAAATAAACTCATCTTCCTGGCACCGGTTGATGGTGTTTTGGACAGGGACGGGAAACTCATAGAAAGGTTAACCCCCGTTGAAGTCAAAGAATTGATAAAGAGCGGGGTAGCAAGGGGGGGGATGATACCGAAACTTGAAGCATGTCTTTATGCGATTGAGCATGGAGTAAAAAGCGCCCATATAATAAAATCAAAGAAGCATGCAATTATTGAGGAGGTATTTACTGAAAAGGGAATCGGAACAATGATGATCAGGGAAGAAGAATTCAGATCGGAAAAACTGATGAGTTTCTGCAATGAGGGATAAGCCTTATACAAGGTAGATAACATGGCAAATGTAGCGATCATTGGAGGCGAAAAATCAGGCAGAACGGGTCTTGCAGCAAAACTCGGGAAGAAAGGCACAGAGTCGGACATCACACTGTATAATTTCGTAAAAGGCGATAGGATCTATTCTTTCGTGGATGCAAATACCTATCCTGAGTCCATGATGTCCCTTATCCATGCAATAAACCTTTCAGACATGGTTCTTGTATGCGTTCCGTCAGATGGATTAAGTGCACAGGTAGGGGAATGTATAATCGCGCTCGATTTAATTGTAAATAAAAGAGGGTTGTTTGTTATCACAATGTCGGATAAATCAAATCCTGCAGCAATTTCACAACTTACTGAAAAGATAAAATCAATAACCAAGGGTACGAATCTTGAGGGTTGGGGATTAGTTGCGGTTTCCACAACCACGCTTGAAGGAATCGAAAATCTAAAGGGGAAAATAGTTGCACTTGGAGAAGAGATAAGAGTTGCTAATGTTGCAAAGAATGACCTGCCTGTGCGTGTAGTCGTGGACCATTTCTTTAATGTCATGGGTATAGGATGCGTCGTGCTTGGCATCGTTACTCAGGGTACTCTCAAAGTGCACGACCATCTGACAGTCTTCCCGATAAACAGATCGGCTGAGATACGTTCCATCCAGAGCAATGATATGGATATGAAGATCGCATTTGCAGGTACAAGGGTAGGGCTTTCTCTAAAGGGCGTACAGTCAAGGGATTTTGATCGCGGGTATATCATATCACAAAAAGAGGATGTAGCGTCAAAATTCAATCTAAAATCCAGAATAACAAAATTCACACAGGGACCGGGCGTTGGAGATACCGTGCACCTGTTTGCAGGTCTTCAGGACACCCCCGCAACCATCAACAGTATATCAATTGACGGCAAAGATGTGACACATGCACCTCCGGGTTCTAATTGTAACATTGTTCTTACAACCCAAAAAAATATCGCATATAGCAAAAACGAGCGTTTTCTGATTGTCCAACTAAACAATCCCCGACAGAGACTAGTTGCGGGCGGTGATGTAGTTTAAAGCGATAAATTGAAGGGTCTATAATCCAATTGCCTCTTTTACTGCTTCTATTGTGGATTCTATTACAATTGGCTTGTTTGAATATTTGGGTTTAATACCCTTCAAATTTGACAGGTGGTAATTAATTGTTGAATCCGTATCCTTCAGTAGATTTCCTGTAATTATGCAGACAATCTGTTCATCCCTGTCGATAATGCCATCTTCCAGAAGTTTCTTTGCACCAGCAACTGATGCGGCAGATGCAGGCTCACAACCGATTCCAGAGGAATCTACAATTGCCTTTGCATCCATTATCTCCTGGTCAGAAACCTGTTCAACTAAGCCATTTGTTGTTTTTATAGCCCTTAATGCCTTTTTCCAACTGACGGGATTACCTATCTTTATTGCACTCGCTATTGTTTCCGGGTTTTTCAGGGATTTTAATTCAGACCTCTTGTTTTTCCAGGTCTCATAGAAGGGGTTGGCACCTTCAGCCTGAATTGCAGCGATTCTTGGAATTTTCTCTATTAAATCCAGTTTTTTCATTTCATCCAGTGCCTTGCCAAATGCAGAGGTGTTGCCAAGATTTCCGGCAGGGACAATAATCCAGTCCGGTGGTTTCCAGTCAAACTGCTGGATTAATTCGAAGATTATGGATTTCTGACCCTCTATCCTCCAGGGATTGATGGAATTTAGAAGATACATGCCTAATTCATTTGAGGATTTCTGCACAAGGGACATGGCATCATCAAAATTTCCATTAACCTCAAGAACCCTCGCGCCATAGGCAATCGCCTGTGATAATTTCCCCATGGCAATCTTCCCTTCGGGTACGAAAACTACAGACTTCATACTGCCTATACTCGCATACGCTGCTAGGGAAGCAGAGGTATTTCCTGTAGAGGCACAGGCAACAACCTTCATGCCAAGCCTGTTTGCCTCGCTTATTCCCGGAGAAATTCCGCGGTCCTTAAAAGAGCCGGTAGGATTTTCACCCTCATGCTTCAGCAAGATGTCCTTGATTCCGGTATATTCCCGAATTTTTTTGTGTTTATAGATATTCGTATTCCCTTCAGGTCTTGAGATTATCTGCTCATCACTCACTAAGGGATGAACCAATTCCTTAAAGCGCCAGACCCCGCTGTGATAAGGCTCTCTTCTTGACCATAGCCGTGAGTCGAATAATTTTCTTGAGACCGTTTCCTTAAGTTTTTCTGTGTCCAATACAACCTCAAGAAGAGCATTGCAACTGCATCTGTAGATTGCACTTGGTTCATACTCCTTTCCGCAGTCAATGCACCTGAGGATTACAGTTTGCTTCATTGTTTTAATATTAGATTTAGAATAATTATGATGAAGATGGGATTAAAAGAAGAAAACACGAAGATAGTACTCGCAGTCTGCGGCAGTGTAGCGGCAATAGAAGCACCGAAGATTGCAAGAGAATTAATCAGGAATGGAATTGATGTGGAATGCGTCATGACAAAATCCGCGAGAAGGATAATTCATCCCTATGTCCTGCACTGGGCATCAGGAAAAAGGGTTATAACAGGATTGACAGGTGATGTAGAACATGTGAAATTGTGCGGCATTAATAGCAAAGTAAATCTTCTCTTAATCTGCCCTGCAACAGCGAATACAATATCAAAGATTGCTCATGGAATTGATGATACTACAGTAACAACATTTGCCTCAACTGCACTTGGTTCAGGAATCCCGGTTGTGATAGTGCCTGCGATGCATGAATCAATCTACAGGAATCCGTTTGTTTCCGAGAATATTGAAAAACTGAAGAAAAATGGCATAAAATTCATAGAGCCAAGATTTGAGGAGAACAAGGCGAAACTGGCTGATGTTGATAAAGTTGTAAAAGAAGTTCTGATGTTATTGAGAAGAATCTAAAAATCTAAGGAATTTCAATCCTTTCGATTCCTCCCCCAACCTTATCAAATTCTGAGTCAAAGGAGTAAAGTGTTTTTATTCTGAAATCCTCCATTTCAGTGTTTCAGTTGCAACCTCATTAAGAAATCAAATAGAAAGAAGAATCTCCATCTCCTCAGGATTCAGAACAGGCTTTTCAAATTCATCGTCAACAATCCTCGGGCATGCTGTGTTAATCCATGCATCGACCTTGTATCCAAGGACATTTGCAGGGGAGATCTCATTTCCCGTAAATAGAAACGCTTTTCTTCCCGACCTTTCAAGTTTTTCCTTGATTTTCAGCGCGGATTTCAGCCTGAACTGCATCGTTTTTGTTGAGATCAATATCCCAAAAATTTCAGCGGTTAATGCCCTTGAAATCTGCCCGTTTCTTCTTTTAATAAATCCTCTTTTCTCCTCATCAGAAATTTCATCTGCAGAATCGGAATATGGATTTGCAATAAAAACAGGCTTTTCGGTTGCAAGCGCAATTCCAATGGGATGGAATTTCCCGGACCCTATGTAGAGAAAGGCATCAACCTTATTTTCAATAGAAATTGCAGAATCCTGATTGCAGCCAAGAACCTGTCCGCCAATAAGTACTTTTTTATTATTTTTCTCCAGAAAATTTGAAATTCTTTCCATCTGGTTCAGGTGCTGGGCAGTAGTGAGAATCCCGATTCTTTTGTAATTTTTCAGTTTTACCAGCACCTTTTTTACGGCAGGTATCGGGCTCTTTTTAAAGCAGCATGGGATAAATAGGGATTTCATTTCTTCTCCTTTTTCTCCTTTTCAAGATGGGCATTTACTTCTTTGATAAACTCCTTTGCCCAACTTAGTACCTCTTTTGCGTCATTCTCATCTACTATTGGAGCAAAACTGTAATCACCTACCAAACGCTTCTCAAAGGTCTTACTCAGCATCCTGCCCATTTCCGGCTTAAATAGACCTGTCTTTACAAAATGCTCGCCAAAGAGTGAGATAACGCTTCTGTGAGAGGAAAATTTCAACCCTTTAGTTAGAAGCAAAGCCTCTACTGAGTAGAACATAGCATAGTAACAGCGAGAAACTGATGTGTCAGAATCCCCTTCATTCAGCAAAAGTTCAGCACTTCTAATCGACCTATCAGCCCTTTGCATTAAAGTCTCTACTTCTTTCATATCTTTATCCCCTCTCTTTTAATATGGTAGTATAAAGGCCATATTAGATTTTTAATCTCTTCTTCAGACAATGGATTAACAGAGATTAATTCACCGGTCTCCAGTATTATGTCATACAGCATATCATATATCCTGTCTATCTCTCTTGTTTTATTCACTGTGCCTTTAAGTACTACTGCGATATCTATATCTGAATCATCCGTTGAAGCGTTTCTAGCAAAAGAGCCATAAAGGATTACATCCATAATGCGATCGCCGTAAATTCTTTCAAGTAGTTTTCTTATCCGTGATAGAAGATCTCTTATCTCATTTATCGTTCTTTTGGTTTTCATTTCTTCTCTTTCTTTGGCTTCTCCCACATCTCATGAAATTCTACTTTATCAATGTCTAAATATTTGAAAACCTCTGCCGCAAAGGAAGCCTTTCTTATGAGTATGTTCCTGTCCTTATATGCCTTTTCAGGTATTGAAATATCAAGATTTTTTTCTGAAATCTTTATGTTGAAATTCTCATTACCGTTGAAATTTCTTTCTATTAAATATTTAACCCTATCCTCATCAGTCTTGGCAGTATCATCAACCTTTACATTAAACACCAGTGTTTTCCCCGCAAGGTCTGAATTGAAATCAACCCTTACCCTCCCCCCCGCAACGGTCTGAATCCTCGCCATCCTGCCATCAAGTTCCACTGGCATCCCGGGCACTGGATTTATCTTCTGTTTTTTGAACATTCCTAAAGGAACAAGTCTGATTAAATTAGGATCCCTGTTCCCATACGCCTTTTCCGGCGGGATTTCAACAGTCTTTTCCTCTCCAGTATTCATTCCCTTCAGGGCATCATCAAGCCCCTCTATGACCTGTTTTTCCCCGAGGATTACAGGCATCGGGTGATATGTACCCTTTTCATTGTAGATGTCTTCCTTTTTCGCTATTTCTTCGCTCGTTGTGTCAAATACCTTCCCATCCTTAATTTTTCCGGTATATGAAATTTTTATAAATTTTTCCATTTTTATTAATTTTTATTATTAAGGTAATGATTTAATATTTCGGATTAATATAGTTAATTCTCATATCTTAAGGATGGCAAAAAAATTCCGGAAAAATGCGGTAAAGAAAAAGGATAATGGCAGATATATACTAATCGGGGTTTTTGTTGTTGTAATTACGATGCTTTTTTCAGGATTATATTTCAGTTCAGAAAGAAACAGCCCAAAAATTCCCAATGAGGTGCAACCCGAACCATGGGTCGACAAGTACCAGATAAGTCAG
>JAKFXM010000164.1 GCA_021731385.1 Methanobacteriota archaeon | reverse complement strand
GCCGCCCCTTGAACATGGGATAAAGAGGCTTGCTGTTGAAACAGAGGACCATCCATTGGAATATGCGAATTTTGAGGGAATGATAGCAGAGGGTCTATATGGTGCCGGGATTGTAAAAATCTGGGATAGGGGAACTTTTAAGCCAGAAAAGATTGAAGAAAACGAGATAATTGTGGAAATTTTCGGAGAGAAACTAAAAGGCAGATATGTTTTAATAAGGACGAAATTCCATGGAGAGACGAAGAATTGGTTATTTTTCAGGAAGCAAGATCCAAGAAATTAAATTTCATTTACTCGAATTTTCCTACAGGAAAATTCCTTTCTTTTTGATCAACCTTTTTCTTTTCTAAAGAAAAAGGTTGGAATTGGTTATTTTTCAGGAAGCAACCTCCAAGAAATTAAATTCCACTCACCTGAATTTTCCAACAGGAAAATTCCTTTCTTTTTGATCAACCTTTTTCTTTATGAAAGAAAAAGGTTGGAATTGGCTTTTTTTCAGGAAGAAGGAGTAAATATATTAATCCTCCAGTATAAGCAAACCCTTCCCCTCATCTATATCCTTAACCTTAATCCCTGAAATCTCCAAAGACAGAAGATTCTTCTTGATCTCATTCCAGCTTTTTCCAGAATCGCGCTCTTTCTTTATCAGCACCATAATTTCCTCTATACCTGAGGTATTCTGATATATCAAATCGCCAATCCTCTTAAATTCCTCTGACTTTTCCTCCAAACGCTTTATTGTTTCCCTCTGTTGCATTTCAATTTTTTGCAGTTTTTCAAGTTTCGCACTGAACTTTCTTCCAGCATCTTCCTCAAATTTCTCAGATTCCGCCCTGCTGAAGTACTCATCAATTGCATCGTTGAATGAACAAAATTCCTTTTTCCTTAGATTTTTATATATCTCAAGATCAAACGGAATTACATCTATGGGATTGTCATTTTCGTTAAGGACGATTGCCGGCTTGGGTCTTTCATTCATTATCATCTCTCTAATTTTTTTGAAATGACTGAAAAGAATTTCAATCTCGTTCTCATTGAGGTCACTGGATTTTCTTTCCTTATCAAACCCTGAAAGAAGGCATAATTCTTCAGCGTAAAATCTGTTAATCCCCACATCGCTCGCAAGCGACACTACTAATTTTTTGTCACATTTCAGAATTTCTTTGAATCTTGTGTAATCTAAGATCATGGGATCTTCTGTCGCCGGCGGATACTCATAAGTCTGCCCTACGCCGAGTTTCCTGTCCTTCCATTTCTGCCATTCAAGAAGCCCAATGATTTTCCTGTTGCAGTCGCACAAGATGACATTACCATTGCTGAAGAACTCTGCAATTAGCAGGAATCTTAACTCCTTTGCCTCAATGTGGCTGAGAGGCTTTAGCCTCTCAGACATATGTCCGAGACTTTGTCTCGGCCATATTTCAAATTCAAGAATCCTGTCAAAATTATGCTGCGAAATTTTCCTCAGAAATGCACCGCTTAAATGCTTCCTTAATTGCATTGCAAAGGATGAAGGTGCTTCAGGGGCCTTATATGTGTAGTGGGTAATACAGACAAAATTCGGTGCAATTATCAGATCTTTTGATCCCTTGTTTGTAATGTGAGCCCTTATCTTTAATATCCTCTCACCAATCTGATAGATCTTTTCAATCCTTGCAGAATCCAGTTCTATATTGAGTTCTTTTGTCAGGATATGGATGTCAGCACTGGTTAGTTGGGTTTTCTTTGAAATCATTTCAATAAACAAACCCTTTTCTTTTTCTAAAAGAACCCGAATCAGCGACAAAGTCGCTGATTGGGCCCAAAAATTCCTGAAAGGAATTTTTCGGGAAGTGTTTGTATTCCCAAAAGAAAAGTATGAAATTTATATGTAATATAACCTACCGTAGATGGGTCAGTATTACCCTAGTATTATCTTGGATTTATAAGATGAATATACTGAAATTTCATTCAATAATTTCACCAGGATAGCCTTCTGCGTATGCAGCCTGTTTTCGGCCTGAATCCAGACTATGGAATTCGGGCCATCAATTACATCATCAGTAATCTCCAAACCCCTGTGTGCCGGAAGGCAGTGCATTACCTTGCAATCGGGCCTGGCAAAACCTAAAAGTTTTTTGTTTATCTGGTATCCCCTGAACGCATTTAACCTCCTCTTATACCCGACCTCATCGCCCATGCTTACCCATACATCGGTGTAAACAACTTCCGCATCCCTAACTGCGGTTTTAGGGTCGGTGACAATCCTTATCCTGCTCTTCAGTTTTCTCGAAATCCTTATACCCTGATTTAATATCTTTTTGCTGGGTTCATAACCCCTTGGGGATGCTATAGTCAGATTTATACCTAACATGGCACATCCCGGGATTAGAGAATTACAAACATTATTTCCGTCACCAACATATGCAATATTTATACCTTTCAACCTGCCCATGACTTCATTTATAGTGAACAGGTCAGAGATAATCTGGCATGGATGTTCTATCTCGGATAGGCCATTTATAACCGGAATTTTGGAATTTCTCGCCAACTCCACAAGTGTTTCATGCTTATTTACCCTTGCCATAACGCCATCTACATAACTGCTTAAAACCCTTGCACTATCCCCAATTGATTCCCCCCTACCCAACTGCATATCGCTTTTTTTAAGAACTATTGCATGACCTCCAAGTTGAAGCATTGCAACATCAAAAGATATTCTGGTTCTGGTTGAGGGCTTTTCAAAGATCATTGCAAGGATTTTTCCGGAAAGGGAATTTTTGTATCTTCTAGGAGAAGCCTTTATCTTCTTTGTATTCCTGATAATTTCCTCTAATTCTTTAACCATGATATCACATATCGAAATTAGGTTCATTTTTCTATAAACAGATAAATACTATTCATACTTAGCAATAACCTCTTCACAGGATTTTAGCACATATTCTGCATCCTTCAATGCCTTTTCAGCATCTTTCTTGGAAAAAATGAGGGAGGGAGGCTTTAATTCCCGCTCATAACCATAGATTGCTGGTCCTCTCTTTCTTGCAAGGTCCTTTGATATTTTGGCTAGAATGTCCACATCCTCTTTTATCTTTTCCGGAAATATATCACTTTCTTTTATCAAGACATCGCTTAAATCATGTTCTTTTGGGTATTCTATTGCAAATAATCTTAATAGGGCTTTTAATGACAATTCAACACACTCCTGAGACATTCTAATACAGATATGATAATTACCTTCATCAAAACTTTCTTTTGCCTGGGAAAAATAGATTTTTGCATCTTCTAAGTAATTCTTTGCCATTTCCTTAGTATTCATATCTCAACTACCTCTCCAAACTTTATTCCTGGCTTTAATTTCCAGTACCATACCTTCTTATCTAGCCATATCCTCTCAGCATGTAAGTTATTAAGTTTATCCCTAATCGTTTTAAGTTCACTTGAAAGAAAACCATCTTTATCAAGTATTATCTTGGCATCTTGAGTTAGATCTAAAAGTATTGAAGGATGTTTCTTTATTTCATCAGGTGTTAATATATGCTCATAAATATCCTTCCCGTAAAGTTTAGATATTTCCATAACAATTGGTAAGGTAATGTCTAATCTTTTCCCAATGCTTTTATCTGCATTTTTCACAACTAAAAGAACATCAATATCGCTTTTCTTGGTTACAGTCCCCCTTGCAACTGAACCAAATACAGCTATTGAGATTAAATTATCTTTAAATTTCTCCCTACATCTCTTTACAAATTCATTCAGTATTTTCTCATATACCCCGTCCATATTCAAATTTTGCATATCGAAATTAGGTTCATTTTTTTCCTTTCAACAGATAAATATCCTTTTTTATAATTAAAAGTTTATATTTAAACAATTTATAAAACTATGAGGTAAAAAATGGCAATAAGCATAATTGGGCTTGGGATGGGCGTTCTACAGTTGATTGTGGGGCTTGTGCTGGCTATAGCATCTATCTATATAGGTCTCTCTGTCTTTGGAAAATTTACCAAGGGCATAGATGAGGAGGAAGAACTGAAGAAGGGCAATGTCGCGGTAGGGATTCTTCTTGCTGCAGTGATACTATCAATAGCGAATGTTGTCCAGTCCGGTGTTGTTGGGCTGACAATCGCCTTGACAGCTGAACCCTCTATACCCGCCCTTGTCGGTGGCATAATACAGGTTCTGGTAGGAATAGTCCTTGCGGTAGTTGCAATATACATAGCAATTAATGTGCTTGACAAGATTACAAAGGGCATTGACGAGATGGCCGAACTGAAGAAGGGCAATGTCGCAGTTGCTATTCTGATGGCTGGTGTTTTATTAGCAGTTTCTTTCGTAGTGCAGGCAGGCGTTTCAGGAATTGCAAGGGCGATTGGTGTGGCGATATAAAACTGTCGGCTAAACCGACAGTTTTTATAGACAAAACTGCACTTCAAGTGGCAGTTTTGCAGATATAAAGCCACTCTTTTTCTTTTTTTGTTTTTCAGTATTTTTCCTTATTCTTCTAATTCTTTTATATGAATCTCCTATGGAGATTCATAGTTATGATTTTGCTTTGCAAAATCATATTAATATGCTCACTGTAAACCAGACATTCAGAAAGATAAGGAATATGGAAATCCGGGGGGCACTGGACATAGCGATAGTTTCTGCTAACTCACTGCTGGGCGTTGTAGATTCAGATGCAAGAGATACAAAAAACCTAGTTGCAAAACTGAATTTTTCGGGTAAAAGGCTTAAATCAGCAAGACCGACAGCGGTTTCACTCCCTAATGCCGTGGACTACATATTATCCCTTGCCAATAAAAACAGAAATTTAGAGATTAATGAATTCAGGAAGAAAGTATCCTCCGGAATCAAAAAATTTATAGAAGAGCAGAATAATGCCATAGAGAGGATAGCAGAAATCGGATCAAGGCTGATAGAAAATGGCGACATAATCCTTACCCACTGTAACAGCGATACGGTAACAATGATGCTAAAGCATGCATGGGACAACGGTAAAAGGATAAAGGTGGTATGCACGGAAACAAGGCCAAGATATCAGGGTTACATTACAGTCAGGGAACTTTCAAAACATGGGATTCCAACAACGCTTATAATTGATTCTGCAGTTCATTATGCAATGAGAGAACTAAAGGTTGATAAGGTTCTTGTAGGTGCTGATGCAGTTTCTGTCAGCGGTGACTTGATTAATAAGGTAGGGACATCGCAGATAGCGCTTTGTGCAAAGGAATTGGACATTGATTTTATTGTTGCTACAGAATCAATAAAATTCTCACCTAGAAGCATTATAGGGGCGGTCATAGAGATAGAGGAAAGAAATCCAAGAGAGGTTGTAGGCTCAAAGAAATTCAGGGGTGTTACGATTCTTAATCCCGGGTTTGATGTTACCGACGCAAGGTATATAGACATGATTGTTACGGAATACGGAGTCATGCCGCCACAGGCAGTTTATAGTGTACTTAAAGAAAAATTCGGCTGGGAGCTTGTGGAGAAATAATCTGAATTCCGTAATCTACTTCATCATTCCTCCAAGAAATGTGTTCATTGCATAACTTCCGAGGAAGAAAAGGGCTATAGACATCGGCAGGAGTATCAGCAGATACTTTATACCTGATCTTGCATTGCCCTTAAGTATCAATCCAATTATCAGCGATCCAAAGACCGAGGATATGGTTAGGGAAACAACTGCAAATAGTTCTATGAATTCAGGGCTGATTCCTGAAGTTGTCATTGATATAGGAATCTTTATATCCCCCGTATCTGTTGGTAACTGTGCCCCTATCATGGTACTCATTTTCACCAAAATTTTGACAAGA
Organism: Methanobacteriota archaeon; assembly: GCA_021731385.1. Classification (GTDB taxonomy): domain Archaea; phylum Altiarchaeota; class Altiarchaeia; order IMC4; family QMZM01; genus JAKFXM01. The sequence continues at coordinate 3,354 of JAKFXM010000164.1, read as the reverse complement.
AAGGAGGACATTGCAAAAAGCAGGGGCGCGCCCATACCAATCGCAATGAAGATAAAAAGTGCATACATAAGAACGCCTGCGCTTATCTCCCTCTGAATCATCTGCTGCTCCCGCAAATCGCTTGCCGTCTGGTCGAGAAGGTCAGCCAATTTACCTCCCGACTTTATGCTGTTCACTATCAAATCAATTGTCTTTTTTAGATTTTCAGACTTTATTCTTTTTGTAGTCTTCATCAATGCAACAGATAAATCCCCGCCCGTCATTGTTTCCCTGCCAATTCTTTTTATCTCATATGCCAATGGACCAAATTCAGGCCTTGCCGCAAGAAGCAATGCCTTGTCCGTTGTAAGTCCGGCCCTCATGTTGGAAGACATCAACTGCAATGCATCTGGAAGAACATCCTCTGCGAATTTTGCCTTTGAATCCACTAAAAGCAAAATCCGGAGATAGAATGCCAGTTCAACAAGTATGAAGGATACTATAAATCCAAGTATAAACGGAAGGATTTTTAACGAATTTAGGATGTATCCCAAAAGAAGGCCGAAAATCAAACCAAACGCCAGAATAAATCCCAGAAATCTAATCGGCTCCAGATTTATTCCTGCGTACACAAGCAACTGGCTGAATTTCTGCCTTACCTTCCTTGGGAAAAATCTTGCCATAGAGGTGTATATGTCCATAGTCAAAAACCTTCTAAAATTTAACCTTCTATTAAAGCGGGTCTTTTAGACCTTATTACGCTCATGAAAACAAATTGCATGAATACAACCCCTGCCAAAAGAATCCAGAATGTCCTCTCATTACCTATGGATTCCATGCCGGGAAATGTTGAGATAATTATCATCACAGTAATTCCAAGAGAAGGTACGATAACGGCGATCATCATGTACATCATTGCTAATGGATTTAAAGTGGATTGATATTTTCTTATCTCAACAATCTGCTCTTTTGAAAGGGATGCAATTACATTAGATATGTTTTCTCCAACATCACTTCCGGACTTGATGGCATTTACAAGTTGCCAGATAGCCCTTCTGAAATATACTGATGGATTCCTAAGAGTCAATTCCTCTAGGTTGTCTGTTACAGACCCCCCGGCCCTTACTTTTTCAATAACAAACCCGAATTCCACAGATATCTGACCATAATCGCCGTTTGCTATTGAAATAAATGTGTCAAATATAGGAACCCCGGACCTTATCTGCACAAGTATTGTTCTCAGGGCAAAGAGCAGATTTTTTTCAAGATTTTTTACCCTTTTGTTAACGATTGATTTAGGATAGGAAATTAGCATTATGTAAACAAATGCGCCGACAATTATTCCAAGTATTGGTCCTATTATCAAGGCCTTGCTTTTACCTAAAAAAAGGACAAGTGTAATAAGGACAGTAGACCCGAAAAGAAGGGATAGTGTAAGGAAAAAACAGACAGCAACATATTCCCTTGCAGTAATTGCATATTTATCGGCAATTCCTGACTGCTTGACACTTAGTATAGTATGAGGGGATAATTTCAGAAGAATATCGCCAACGCCCATAAAATTCCTGGATATCCTTCTTATACCTATGGATTTAAGAAATGGTAAGTTATTGGCTGGCATCAAAAAATATTGGATTTGTTGGGATAAAAACAAACAGGCATAGTATAAATTCGTCTTTGAATTCTTATTATTCCAACAACTCCGCAGGGTTCTTATTTTTCTCAACAACATCTACTACGGATGCAGTGTCCATATAATACCTGTTCATTATCTTACCCACATCTTCAACCTGCCGTATTTTGTTATTGAGTAACCATTCTAATATCCTCTTTTTGGTTTCTATCTCCTCCTTAACCTCTTTTGTATCAAACCCCGTATGTGAACCAATCTTGTCATATAATTCGATATTTCTATCTGTAGATGGAATAATTTCATCTTTCCTGGGATCCCACCGGTAGAGTATGTTTGGTTTGAATTTAATCTCATCCTTGTATCCAGTATCCTGAACAAGTTCCCCTATCTCATATGCCCTGCGTATACCCCTCCGTCTATCACGGAACATCACTACATCAAGATGAACTGAATCAAGCATACTATCTGGTATATCTATCGGGGGATTCGTAAGCCTTATAATCGTCTGCAGGCATGTATCGGCATGCAATGTTGAATATACTGAATGACCTGTATGCATCGCTTCAAATAGAACCTCTGCTTCCCTTTGTTTACGGATTTCCCCCATGATAATCCTGTCAGGTCTCATCCTAAGGGAATTTACAAGAAGGTCAAGCATTGTAACCTCGCCCTTTCCCTCAGGATTTGGCTCTCTAGTGGTTAATGGACACCAGTATAGGAATTGCGGCAATTGCAATTCCCTAGTATCCTCAATGGAGATTATCCTGTGATTTGGAGGGATAAAGGGCATGCATATGTTCAGGAAGGAGGTCTTTCCGGAACCAGTGCCCCCGGAGATTATCATGTTCATCTCGTACTGGATTACGAGCCATATAAGTGCAAGAACATCCGAACTTATGGTTTTAGACTGTATGAAGTCTGTAACAGTCCATGGATCCCGGGCAAATTTCCTTATGGTTATTGTATTCCCCTTTGTTGAGATTGGAGTTATTATGGCATTTGCCCTGTCCTTGCTTATCAGATGTGCATCAAGCAAAGGATTTAACATTGTTATCTCCCTGCCTATGCGCCTTGCTATTGTATTGGCATAGTTTAGGATCTGGGCTTCAGATTTTGGCGTTATACTTGTTGCCAACCAGCCATATTTTTTGTGATATATCCTTACAGGCTCTTTTGCGGAATTTATAACGACCTCCTCTATGTGCTGGTCGTCAAGAAGAAATTCTATATCCCCAAGACCTAAAAGTTCGTGTATCAGGTTTAGAATAAAATGTTCCTTTATGTCCTTACTGATATTCGGCAGTTCTTCCCCAAGAAGTGTATTGGCATATTCCCTGAATTCCTCTTTCAGTTCACCCATCAACTTCGGGTCTATAACATCACTAGTACTTATATCTACGGCACCTATAAGCCTTTCTTTAATGTCGTCTAATAATGCTGAAGTTGCAACATCAACATCCGGGATAATAAGACTATACAACGGCACATAATCCTTAACTACTATCTCTATCCTTGTCTTCGTTCCTTCGCTTTCTATATCATAGGCCTCAATGAGTTTTTCCTTTTCCATCTTTAATCTGTCCTTAATTTAATCAAAGTTATTGATTAAATACCCTATGCTTTTTTCTCAATGAATCCTTTTTCCCTATAAGGGATGTGGCTGAGACTTCGTCTCAGACACACACCCGAGACTCTGTCCCGGTTGTGAACTTCGTTTCCCTTATCAACCCTATGTTAAATTC
>JAKFXM010000039.1 GCA_021731385.1 Methanobacteriota archaeon | reverse complement strand
TCTCTTCAAGTTTTTTCTGTATCTCAGATTGCCTCTTCAGAAGTTCATCCCTCTTTGACTGTATCTCCTGCCTCTGGACCTTTATACCCTGCAGATCCTTCGCCCTCTCAGTTTTCTCCTTCTCTATCCCCTGCTCCCTCTCATTGAGTTCATCTATCTGCTTCTCTAAAGAATCAATCTTCTGTTCAAGCACAGATAATTTCTCCTTTGATGATTCAGCATCCTTCTCCGCCTGAGAGAGTGCCTTTTCTAAAGAGGAACGTTCTGACATTAGTTTATTGAACTGGTCTGTGAATGTTCTCCTCCTTATATTGATCCCATCCAATTCTTGCTTTATATCCGCCTGTCTCTTGCCTAGTTCGTCCCTCTTGGATCCAAATTGGACCTTTATACCCTGCAGATCCTTCGCCCTCTCAGTTTTCTCCTTCTCTATACCCTGCTCCCTCTCATTGAGTTCATCTATCTGCTTCTCCAGCGAATCAATCTTCTGTTCAAGCACAGATAATTTCTCCTTCGATGATTCAGCATCATTCTCCGCCTGAGAGAGTGCCTTTTCTAAATCCGCTATCCGTTCATCCTCCTTTGCAATTTCTTTTATTAGTTTGATTCTTTCCTCTCTTTGCTGTTTCAATAATTCCTCTTTTTTCCGGACCTTATCCCCCTCCAATTCCTTTTTGCGTATTATATCCCCGAGCGCTTTCTTTGCCGTGTCTATATCTATAGCCTCGCCGCTAAGAGACGATAGTGCAATTACCTTATTCAGAGAACCCTCAAGTTCCCTTATGTTATATCTCACCAGCTCCGATATCAAATTTAAGACATCATCAGGGACATTTGCATTTTTTTCTTCAGCCTTTTTTTTCAGAATTGCTATTCTTGTTTCAATTGGCGGATTTTGTATATCAACAATCAAACCACCCTCAAATCTTGATTCTAGTCTACTCTCCAGAGATGATATCTCCTTCGGCGGCTTGTCGCTGGTTACCACAATCTGCTTATGTGCGTTGTAAAGGGTATTGAATACATGAAAGAATTCCTCCTGGGTTCTTTCCTTGCCTACAATAAATTGGATGTCGTCTATGAGAAGGTAATCTACATTCCCAAATGCATTGCGAAATTCATCAAGCGTGTCATTTTTTATCGAATCGATGAGTTCGTTTGTAAACCTTTCAGATGTTATATACGCCACCTTAAGATTGGAATTATTTTTTAGAACCGAATTTCCTATTGCATTCATAAGGTGGGTTTTTCCCAGACCGGAATCACTATAAACGAAGAGGGGATTATACACCCCCGGAGATTTTGATATATTCTTTGCGGCAGCCCACGCAAGATGGTTATTATCCCCGACTACAAAATTTTCAAAGGTGAAATGAGGCAGGGGTTTGTTTACTGCAAGTCTCTTCGTAATCCCCTCTTTTATTTTAAGTTTTTCCCCCTCTTTTCTTCTAAGTTCTTCTTCCTGTTTTTTTTCCCTCTCCTCCTCCTTTGATTTCTTCAGTTCCTCCTCTTTTCTTCTAAGTTCCTCCTCCTGTCTTTTGCGTTCTTCCTTTTCTTTTATGGTTTTTAATTCTTCCCGTATTCTTGCAATTTCCTCCTCCTGTTTCTTCCTCCTCAACTCCTCGTCTTCCCGTATTCTCTTCAACTCCTCTTCCCTTCCCCTAATCTCTTTCTCCCTTACCCTATTTACCTCCTCATCCCTTCTCTTAATTTCCTCCTCATGTCTTTTCCTTTCTTCAGTCTCTTTAATTCTCCCGATATCCTCTCTCAACAGCCTTAATTCTTCATCCCTCTGGTTTTTCCATTCATCCCCCTCATGTTTCCTCCTGAAATCCTCACCTATCTTCACCAATGATTCTTTACTGCGTTCTTTTCTCCCTTCTACCGATTCTATGACCTGCTTTTTCTTTATCTCTCTTTCCTGTCTCTCGGCCTCTATGCGTTCCTTCTCCCTTTTCTCCCATTTGTTCCATGTTTCCTTTTCCTTTTTCTCGATTTCTTCTGGTTTCAGGGCTGTTACTTTCTCATTTTCAGGAACAACACCCTCTCTTCTTTTCTCTGCAATTCTCTGCTTCATAACACCAAGCAGTTTGTCTACCCTCTCAGTCTCTTTTCCCCCTTCCTCAGGAGCAGTTTCCTCTACGCGCTTTTTTATCTGTTCTCTGAGAATGGACTCATGTATCTTTTCACCCTTCTTCAGAACCTTGTCACCGACGATGGAGTAATGTATTTCAATAATCTTGTGGTCAACAAAAACCTTTACCAATTCTTCCAGAGATTTCTCATCTATATCAAGAATTTTTGCTGCATCACTTAGTTTAATTTCGCCCCATTTATTGACAAGGTTTACAAGACCGTCAAGGCTCGTTTTTATTTTGCTGGTCTGCATCTTTTATCTCCTTAAGGGATATTTAATGTATTTATTTAATGGATTAAAATATCCGCTCAACTTCTTTTAGGTGTATTAATAGCGGGGATTTCAGAATAAAATCCAACTATTCTCCAGAAATATTCTTCCCGGTTATTAGTCTGTATGCTGTCAAATATTTTTCGGATGTTTTTTGAACTATCCCCTCTGGCAGTTTTGGCGCGGGAGGTTCCTTATTCCATCCAATACCCCCAAGGTAATCCCTGACAAACTGCTTGTCGAAACTCTTCTGAGGCCCCCCCTCTCTGTATTCGTCCTTTGACCAGAATCTCGATGAGTCCGGGGTTAGAATTTCATCAATGAGAATTAGTCTATCACCCGAATCAGAAAGTAAACTTTCTGATTGGGCACAAAAATTTTGCTCCGCAAAATTTTTCTTGTCCTTAAGGCCGAATTCAAATTTTGTGTCAGCAATTATAATCCCACTTGATTCAGCCCTTTTTGATGCTTTTTGGTAGATTTCAATAGATTTCTTTTTGAGTTCGTCTTTCAGCTCATTTCCAATCAATTCCGCAGCCCTTTTCTCGCTTATGTTCTCGTCATGACCCGAAGACGACTTTATTGCTGGCGTGAATATCGGTTTAGGAAGTTTTTCAGATTCAACAAGACCCGGGGGCAATTCTATGCCGCATACCTCCCCTGTTTCTTTGTATTCCTCCCATGCAGAGCCCGAAAGATAACCCCTGACAACGCACTCAATGTCTATACGCTTCGCCTTCCAGACGAGCATCGACCTGCCTTTTAGAATTTCAGAGTAATCCCTAACATCATCCGGAAATTTCTTTATGTCTCCTGTAATAAGATGATTCCTCATTATCCCCCTTGTGTAATTAAACCAGTATATGGAAATTGCAGTCAGTACCCTCCCCTTGCAGGGTATTCCATTCGGAATTATGCAGTCAAATGCCGAAATCCTGTCCGTTGCTACCATAAGAAGTCTATCCCCCAAATCATATATGTCCCGAACCTTGCCTTTTGCAAAGACCTTTAGAGGAAGATTTGTTTCCAGTATTATTCCATTCATTTCATATCTCGATGCCTGTGCCATTGTTCAACAGATGAATGTTTTTATTGAATTCGTAACCCTCTTCAATTGCCAGTGCAGCATAATTTCCCCGCATATTTATTCCACCATGGCACGGGATTACATGATCCGGCTTTATCATTCTGAGCATTCTCCTGTGATCCTCCTTAGAGGCATGCCCGGAGACATGGACATCGTCAAATACCCTTACGCCGAATGACCTGAGTTTTGTCTCAATAATGTATCTGCTTGCTATATTTATCGGAGTAGGTATTGCATTTGCACACAGAATTACAGAATCATTTTTTTCAAATTTGAATTGATATTCCCCCCTAATCATCTTTGAGATAACTGATCTGGGTTCTCCCTGATGCCCGGTAACCAATAAAAAATAATCATTGCGGTTTTTAATCTCCTTGAATGCGCGCCTTATCACCTTCGGGGTTGCAAAAATTTTTGCATCTGGTGGCATGTCCAGTAAACCAAATCTCTCGGAAATTTCTATCTGCTTGAATAACGACCTTCCCAATACTATCGGAATCCTTCCTGCCTTTTCAGCCTCATCAAGTATTGCCTGTATTCTTTCTATATGCGTTGAGAAGGTTGTTGCTACAATAAGCCCTTCTTCAATTGAATTTACCACATCCTTCAATTTTTCTTTTGCAATGGATTCTGAGGGGGTTTTTCCTGTCTCCCCCGCCCTTGTTGATTCAACAATGAGGGCCTTCACATTTCCTTTACCTATCTCTCTCAATTTATTGTAATCTGTCTTTGCAATACTTGAATAATCATCCAACTTGAAATCACTCGCATAGACTACATCTCCTTCATTTGTGTGAAGGACAACAACCGAGGTGTAGGGAATGCTGTGCGTTATTTCAATGAATTCAACAGATATATGTGGTGAAATTTCAAACCTCTCACCATAACCCAGGGAATAGAAATTCCCATCAGGATATTCCCTTTTTCCAATTTCTGCCGAGTAATGTGTTGTGATTATCGGTGACTTTGGCTCCGTTACCGGTAATGCACCTATATGATCCAGATGTCCATGAGAAATTATCTGTGCAGAAATGTTCTTGAGTTTGCGTATATCCGGAACGACCTCCATCCTGAGAAGGTCCTCATCATTATATTTTTTCAGAGCATTTGTATCGCCATCATACATCTGCAAGGTGTCAAGGCGTATGCCATTATCTATTGCTACTGTCTCCTTTCCAACCGTTACAGATGTCATGTTCCTTCCAACGGCCTCATATCCGCCGACTGCTGTTATCTTTGTCATTTAATTTGTAGTGTATTTAGGTTTAGGACAATAAATATATAGGGTAAAATGAGTTGTCTTCATCTACACTGACTGGTTACGGTTTCTTCAGGCGTAATTATTAATGTGATACTGTGGGTTCTCTATATAGACGTATCATCAATAGTGTGCAATTGACTTATTCTTAATTTTTATAAATTCAAAATTACCTAATCCTCTCTGTCTTTATCGGGGATAGAATTGCTGTTATTATTGCCAACAGAACAAAGAAAGAGAATATTTCTGATGGGATTGTGGAGCATATCCTGCATCTGAGAAACTAGTTGTAACCCCTGAGAGAGTTTGTGTAGGTGATTAATTTCCTTGCCTCAAGAAGATCAAGCATTCCTTCAATTAATGCAGCAGTATACTCTGTTTCGGTGTTCTCTTTGGACATTAGCTTCCTCAGATCCCCCAAGGTTCTCCTGCCGTCACATTTCTGCCATAAATTCAGGATAATGGGACCTATATGATACGGCGTATTGTCCTCATTTGTCAAGCACTTATTCATAAACCCTTCCATAATACCGCATTTTTTCGGCTTATCATGTGTGTTTTTCAAAGAATTCCTCGGGGTAATCTAAAATCAGAGATTAGAATACATATAATATATTATACTTCAATCGTTAAAAGCAAGCCGTAAAACATCCATATTCTCAAAAACCATCTGATCCCGTAAAAACCGATTCTCTTTATCAGTATATCCTTCCGGTATGACTGAGATGCAGTGTCCCGTTCAGGAATTTTTATGGCTTTAATGCTATATAAATAACTTATATCTGAAAAGGCAGAAACTCATGGTTTGGATTTATGCGGGGGTACCCAAGTGGTCTAAGGGACAAACCCTTTTTCTTTCTAAAAGAAAAAGTGTTTGTATTCCCAAAAAGAAAATGTGCAGGTACCCAAGCAACCCAATAACTTTAATCCCAATGCGGGGGTACCCAAGTGGTCTAAGGGGCTAGGCTTAGGACCTAGTGGCGTAGGCCTTCGCGAGTTCGAGTCTCGTCCCCCGCATAGCCTTTTCGCCAAGTTGTGATATTGGCTTTGATGTAATCTCAAAAGACCATCATCCAAAATCCTCTACAATTGGTTTGGATGTTGGCTATTATTTAAGATGAATTCAAAAGGGAAAAGGGGTTGATAAGGGCGGGATGTGGCCGACCTTCGGTCGGACACGCGCCCGAGCAAAGCTCGGCCGCGAACCGTAGGTTTCCTGCACTTATTTCGCGTCATCTTCCCCCGCAACTGTCACGTCCAGTTTACATACGGAACCTATCTTCGCTCATTTCATTCGCTCGATAGGTCTTAAATTCTCTCATCGAATTTCAATCAGAATTTGCGAGTGAAACGAGCAAATTCATTTCTTTTTCGCCAGCGTTTTTCTTTATGAAAGAAAAAGGCTGATTTAAATACTCTCCTGCCCTATAATTCCTCACTATAAAATCTATAACCGGTTTTATGGTTTTTAAAAAGTGAGGTAAAAAAGGAAATGGTTGGAGATAGAGGCTTTGGAAGAGGTTTCAACCGTGGTCCCAGAGAGATGTTTGATGTAAAATGCTCTGACTGCGGTATTGACACCCAAGTACCATTTAAGCCTTCAGGTGACAGGCCTGTTTATTGCAAGGAATGTTACCAGAAACATAGACCTAAAAGGGACTATTAAGTTTTTTAGGTGGTCAGGTATAAATTAGTTTTTTATTTATTTTTGATTTTTATTGAATTAGAAAGTATGAACCCCTTGGGGTTCGTAGCTAAAGAATTTTTCTTAAAATTTCGTCATTAACTCTGCCTGTATGATATTCCCTATTCCCTGCAACATCAGTTACAGTCAATTCCGCGGGTGCGAATATCTCCGGGTCAATCCTGTAGAAATCCCCTCTCGCTTCCTGAAATAAGGATTTGAATGTTTTTCCATAAACCCTTGATGAAAGGGATACCGCCTTCTCAGTGAGATTTTCGTCCCAGTCATTAACCTTTATTTCGACAATGCCGCCGTAGATTATTGCATCATTTGATGTGAACATTATGTCCTCTGTTATCCTCGGAATTGGTGCATTGCCCCTTGCAGAAATTACTTTGTTGACATTATAACCAACTCTGTCAAGACGATAAAGCCCAACCTCGACAACCCTTGCGATAACGTTTATCAAACCTGCCATGCTTTTATCCCTGAACGCTGCAATTATAAGTTCATCTGAATTCGTTTCTTCAAGAATTCTTTTGCAGGTTTTTTCATCAGGAAGAATCTCTGTCTCAAGAATTAAAGCGGATTTTTCTGAAATTTCATGATAACCAATCCTGTCGATTAATCCGGATGGTTTTTTTGCAGGAATTCTTGCAGGGCCGGAGCCTAATGCTTTTTTTCCATTGATTTCCATACCCCATCCAGCCAACTGGCAACTCAGGGCTGCGACTGCAGGCTCTTTCTCCATATCCACGAAAATTCTATTGTTTTTGATGCTAACCCTTCCGAGGCCCCCCATTGATGATTCTGCAACAGAAATTCCAACCGTCTCCGGAATTTTATCTTCCAGTTTTGAATTTACACCCAAATCAATAATTGTTATTTTTCCTGCTTCTGTATTAAATTCTATTGCTTTAACACCTTCAATACCTTTTAATTTTTCAAGAATTTTAAAGGATTTTTCGTTGAGGTTCAACCTTCTGAAAGGTTGATCATCACCACTTACCGACCCATGTGGCTGAGAGGTTTCACCTCTCAGACACGTGTCTGAGCGACTTTGTCGCTCAGCCACATCTGAAGATGGGTCATATTGCATATTGAATTTCATATCCATCCAACTTGTAGTGCCTAATCCTGCCTTAGGTTCACTTTTAATTTTATTTAGATAATCCTCCATCCAAGCAACATCATCCATGGTATTAATATTCCTGAATGTCAGCAATTCCTTATCATATACTCTTAGTTCTCCAGCAGGAATAAATCTGACATTCATTTTTTCAATGACTTTTGAGATTCTCCTCTCATCGCCAATCTTCTCAATAACCTCTATCATTTTTTCTCTTCTGTATATTGAATGCAATGGCTCTAAATTTCCATTCTCATGCACTGGCACAATACCATCACCTTCAACCAAGGAACAGAGAAATTCAATAACTCTACTGTTCAAAAAAGGCATATCACATCCCGCAACAAATACATATTCTGATTTTAAATTTTTTGCACCTTCGTAGATTCCACCGACAGGTCCAATGTTCTTATTTTCAGAAATTACATTCTTGATTTTGTAATCTTTCAATATCCCAAAGACATCGTTTCTGCATACAATCAGAACATTATCAAATAATTCCGTTAATATCTCATAGCCATAGAGAAACAGTTCTCTTCCGTCAATCCTTACAAACGGCTTGTTTTCAATCCTTGTTCCCCTGCCAAGTGGCATTACTGCCTGAATTTTATTTAGCTTCATAGATTAATTTTTCTAATGGCGTTCTCCCCGATGTCCTTTCCCTTTTTGTCGGGTATCCGGCAGCAATTACTGCCATAAGTTCGTAATTTTCAGGGGTTTTCAGGATTCTTGCAACAATGTCCTTGTTTTTGAGAATTTCACCCAACCAGACACTTCCAAGATTCAGGGAATGCGCCGCAAGCAGCATGTTTTGTATGCACGCCCCAATTGCCAGAACATCCTTTGTACTCTCGTACATCGAATTCTTGTCAAGGAATACTGCTATGCAGATGGGGGCATTTTTGATTATGTCGCCATACTCCGTCTGTCCCGCCAGATCCCCAAGGGTTTCTTTTTGCCGGACTACGACAAATCTCCAGGGCTGGTTATTGTTTCCTGATGGCGCCCATCTTCCCGCATCAAGAATCTTTTCTATTAACTCATCACTTACATCCGTTTTTTCAAATTCACGAATGCTTCTCCTGTTTCTTATAGCATCAATTACCTCCATTTTATCACCATCATCTATTTACCTCCCTAACACAATAAGGGCACTTCATGTCTGACCCGAATCAGAACCTAAAGATTATGATTGGGCTTGAATTTCTGCCAAAGCAGAAATTGGGCTAGAAAGCAAACCCTTTTCTTTAGAAACCCGAAAAACCCTTTGGGTTTTTGGGCCCAAAAATTTCCTTTGGAAATTTTTCGGGAGAAAAGGTTTTGTATTCCCAAAAGAAACTACTTTAGGATATATTCGGTTGTCGAAATTCTCCAATATTCAGTTGTCGAAATTCTCCAACTGAATATGTGGCTGAGAGCCCGATTGAGCCTACGGCTCAATGGGCCCAATGAGAGCGAAACTCTCATTCGGGCCGAAGGCTCTCAGACATATGTCGGAGAGGCAGAGCCTCTCCGCCATATTCGCTTGGAAAAAATTTGACAAGCGAATACCGAATATTTGCTTGGATATGATTTTCCTTTGGAAAATCATAGCTTCGATGTGGCAGAGCCCTATGGGCTCTGACATATGTCGGAGGCATAGCCTCCGCCACACACCTTTGGTGTCGAATAATATGAATTTCCTAAAGGAAATT
>JAKFXM010000086.1 GCA_021731385.1 Methanobacteriota archaeon | reverse complement strand
AAACCCATGACCCCATAAACTATTGGAAAAAATATTATGGCACCAACACCAAATAAGACCCCAAACATTCCGGTACTACTTGAAGATATGGCTAAACCTACAAGTGAAACCAAAGTCATAATTGCTCCAAAAATTAGCCCCATGATTGCACATAACATTCCATAAATTTTTCCCATGGACAATACGCCAATCCTTTTAATTTTTACCATATTTATCACCTAATTTAGGTTTCTGCACCTATTGAGAACCAGACTTCGCCGCGTAGAATACCTTCTTCCCTACATAGGTCTTCTCTAAAATATTATCCCTGAAGAGTTTGCTAAGCCTTGCGCTTGCAGCATTTCTCCCGCGGTATTTAAACCTTTTCTGAAGGTCATCGGCACAGACCCTTTTGTTAAGGCTTACGAAATCCAGAACCTCATTATCCCTGTCTGAAAGATTACATGGTTGTGTAGTTGTAGATACTTGTTGTGCATTGGCTTGTGGTGAATTCAGTTTCCCGTTAAGTTCTTCAAGATTCATGAGTATCTTTTCAAGCTTCCCAATCATGTTGTCAAATTTCCCGTTAATATCACGGATTACCAAATTGCCGCTCTTCTTTTCCTCTGCGATGGAGTAGAGCATTGTTGCAATAGCCACAGGATCGCTCATCTGGTAAACAGCATCAGACAGCTCCCCCACCATCTCCTGAAACTCCTGCTTGTGATTAGGTAGTGATTCTTTCATGAGTATTATGATTTAGTCATGACTTATATAAATACCTTTCGCTTTACTCATGACAGGTTTCCTGATAGCCATGATATAGTTTTGAATGGATAATGACAGAATTTTGATTCATAGCATAGGAAATATTCTTAAAGATTGAAATTCAATAGATTTACATGGGTTTGGAATTGGGAATAACGGGGGTTCTACCTGGGAGCCTGAAGGGTTATGAGAATATTGTAATCTCTCTCTTAGTATTACTTACATCAGTCGTGATTGCAAAGATTGCAACTATCATTGTAGACAGGTACCTGAAGAATTATGCCAAAAAGACCAAATCCAATGTGGATGACATGATAATTGAAGTAATACACAAGCCGCTGTATTATGTAATCATTCTCATAGGCATACAGATTGCGATAAGCTACATATTTTTACCAGAGAAATATGCTGGATTCTTTGGGAAACTGATTTCAACATCGCTTATAGCCGTAGTTGCATGGGTTGTCGCTAATATTGTGGACATACTATTGAAGGAATTTAGTATAAAGATTGCGATAAGGACAAAGACAACGGCTGACGAGCAGGCAATCCCATTTCTTTCCAGAATAGTAAAGATCGGGATCTACCTGATTGCACTTACAATAATCCTGAGCCAGTTCATAGATGTAACACCGATAGTTGCAAGCCTTGGGCTTGCCGGATTTGCAGTCAGTTTTGCAGCACAGAATACCATAGCAAATATTATCTCGGGATTTCTTATTATCACGGACAGACCATTTGGCAAGGGCGACAGGATCGAGGTTGACAGGTATATAGGTGAGGTTGTTGACATAGGGCTAAGAACCACAAAATTAAGGACTCTGGATAACACAATAGTTCTCGTTCCGAATTCAAAGATTACATCTGTAGAGGTTATAAATTATGCTCTTCCAGACCTTAGGATAAAGCTTGACCTATCCATCGGGGTTGCATACGGCTCGGATATTGATAATGTAAAAAAGATTGTTCTGGAAATTGCAAAAAACACGAATCTTGTGCTTTCAGATCCTGCCCCGGGAGTATACCTCAGGAAATTCGGGGAGTCATCGCTTGACTTCAGTCTTGTAGTCTGGATATCCGACTTTAAGGAAAAGGCAAATGTGGAGGACATGATAAATTCAGCAATCTACAAGAGATTTGACGAAAAGGGAATTAAAATCCCGTTCCCGACAAGAACTGTTTATATGAAGGCTCCGCCTTCATAGCAATTCACCCCTCCTTAAGTCTTCTTATTTTCTCTAATCCCTGGGGTATCTTGGCAAGCCTTTTGTAGAACCTGTTTGCCATTATTATCTGGGAGTCTATGAATGGCTTTATCTGCTTGATCCAATCACTCCTTGGGTGTGTTTTGACATATAGCGCCCAGCGATCAACCTGTTCCATATGCGATTTATCCCTCATTTCTCCCCCCTCAATCTTAATGCACGGATCATTTCTTTTATCCTGTCAATTTCTTTTTCATTTATCTTTTCTGCATATATTATTCTCAGATGCCTTGCGTCTTCCATATCCTTTGGCGATTTTAGGAATTCCTCCTTAAAGGCGATATTTGTCTCGATTGTCGAGAAATAAACATCCAATCCTGTCAAAGGAAGTTTGCATCTGTTTTTCAGTTGTAGTTCATCAATCTTGTCTTTAGCGAGTTTTAGTTCCAATTCCGGCACAAAACTCCCCTTGCGGACATATCTTATGCTTGTGTCATCCAAGAGATAGGCATCATACAGGTATTCTGGATCGCCGGGCTGTACGCATTCAAATCCGGATTTTATCATATCCCTATGGAGTTTTGAAAACTGTTCTTTATTTATCCTCTCTATAATCATGTCTATGTCCTCAGTTCCCCTGCTTCTGCCGTGAGAGATTGCAACAAATCCGGAAACTATGACATATCTGCAATGCTTGTCAATTATCCCCGCAATGTCTTCAACAAAACCGTCTAAAAGTGTTCTGTCTTCAACATTACGACTTGTACTTTTCATAGTAATACATTAACCCAATCAAACCAATCTCAACCTCTCAAACAAGGCAGATATCATAAATGGCAGGGCAAGTGTTGCATCAGCCTCTATTGTGACATGTTTCGCATTCTCCTTAACCTTGCCCCACGATATAGCCTCCCTGACCCTTGCCCCTGACAAACTGCCGTCATATTCCGGGGCTGTTGTAACATAAACAGCATAATCCAGTCCCCCTTTAAACTGATTCCACCAGATTGTGTGATGCTTTGAAATCCCGCCGCCAATTATCAAAGCACCTGTTTTTTTTGAAGCAAAAATTATGTCAGATAATCTCTGTTCATCAAGGAAGAGGTTTAATTTAATGTCTTTATGTGTCTGCCAAAATAGCCATAACTGATAGCCAAAAGCACCATCCGATATGCCAGGAATAAAAATAGGAATCCTGTTCTTCCATGCCCAGTATATTATGGATTCTTTTTTGTTCTTTTCTTTATCCAGATTCTTTCCAATCTCCCATATAAGTTCATAAGGCGAGATTTCTTTCTTGTCCCTAAATATCCCCCCAAATATTGGTTGCAATTTCTTTTCAAGAATTATGCCATAATTCTCGTTTGGAATTAGAATATTGCCAAGCCTGTTTATCCCCTTCTTATGCAATTCCCTGTCATCCATAAGAAAATGCCCATGATAATAATTCCTCCATATCCTTGCGAGATCATGATCAACTGTTCCCGTTGTCGTGATTATGACATCAATCAATCTTTTTTCTATCATATCCTTTATTATACCCCGTGCTCCGGTTGAAATTATGCATGCAGGAAACGAGAGGAATTTCACACAATCCCCTCTTTCCATCGTCTCAAGAATGTCAACACCCTCAGCAAGCTTCTTTGCAGTAAATCCCCCGGATTCGCGCATCTCTCGTATTAAACTGTCTATGCCTCCGTCCCTGATTTTAATATCTACCACAGCCTTCATTGCTAAAATTTAATCTTATTTATATAAAACATAAATCTATAAAATGTTCGAGTCTATTATAGGTTTTGTCGTAAGATACGAACTTTTCGGGCTTTTCATTACCTCTCTTATAGGCTCAACCATATTTGTACCGTTTACTACAGAGATTCTTTTTCCTGTTCTAATCAAATCAGGACTTGGCATCTATCATATAATAATTGTTGCAGCACTTGGTGCAATGGTTGGCACGTGGATAAACTACGGGCTGGGCTTTCTTGGTTCAAAATTTATAGAGAAACGGGTTGACCATACCGGTATAGAGCATGCCAAGAGATTTATGAACAGATATGGCTGGGCCGGGTTATTATTCATACTTGCTTTGCCGTTTCCTATACCCGTAGATGTGATAACTATTGTCCCCGGAATCTCAAGGATGAATTTTATTGAATTCTCAATAGTTGTTTTCTTGGGAAAGATTATAAAATTCGCAGTATTTGTCGGAATAATTGATACTTTCTTTGCAGTAATCTGAGAAATATGGACATGATTGAAGAAATCAAGGATGCCCTGAAGAATCAGGATGCACTTAAACTGAGAAAACTTTCCGATATATTCACAGACAAAGCAGTATTAGACCAGAAAAAGGATGTAATAAATTTGGCAATAATAACATACTCCTTCAATAAGATATTCTCTAAGGTACACTTCCAGAGTAAATTTGAGGATCTGGTTTCCGGGGCGATAGAAAAATTGGACAAAAAAGATTTTGACGGTTTGATAAATGATATACGGGAATTTGATAAGAAACATGGTCACTTTGAGGGAAATCTGATAAAAAAGGCAAGGATAAAGATTGGATCAAGACTTTATTCACATGGACTTTCTATATCATCTTCTGCAGAGCTTGTAAATGTCAGAATTTCCGATATCCTCAAATATGTCGGAGGGACACATGTCCACGAATCATCGGTAACCATCTCGGTTAAAGACAGGCTGAATATCGCAAGAAGGATACTCTCCTGACGATGCTATTTAAACTATAAATCAAATAATTTGTAATCTAAAAAGAGGTAATGTAAAATGTATCCAGTAGGACCAGCGGCATATGACAGGGCAATTACTGTTTTTAGTCCTGATGGAAGGCTTTTTCAGGTTGAATATGCAAGAGAGGCAGTAAAAAGGGGAACTACGGCTTGTGGTGTCACATATGAAAAGGGTGTTCTTCTGGCAGTGGATAGAAACATTGCATCCCCCCTTATAATTCCACAGTCCATAGAGAAGATATTCCAGGTTGATGAGCATATAGGTATAGCAACCTCTGGTCTTGTGGCAGATGCAAGAAGGCTGATAGAGGATGCAAGAATAATGGCTCAGAGAAACAGGATGGCATACAATGAAGCAATGAGTGTCGCAACACTTACAAGGAGTATATGCGATATAAAGCAGGCATACACCCAGTATGGGGGTGCAAGGCCGTTTGGTACCGCACTTCTTATAGCAGGTGTAAATGATGATTCTTACCTATTTGAGACAGACCCCAGTGGGGCGTTTACACAGTATACTGCCACCGCAATAGGGGTTGGAAAGAATGATGTTGAAAAGGTCTTTGAGAAGTACTACAAAAAAGGTATGTTCAGATCAGATGCCATTGATATGGCATTACGTGGTCTTAATGCCGTGTCAGAGGATAAAATAAAAAAGGAAAATATAGATATGATCACAATAGAGGTAAAGCAGAAATATAAGAAGGTAGATAAGGAGGAGGTCGGAAAATCTTTAAGCAGACTGGAAAAGGAATTTGAGGCTCAAAAAAAGGTAAAATCCGAAGGGTAAGTAAATCTGCCATAAAGTAATGGAAATAAACCTATCTCTTTGTGATTTTTCTGAATAAAATGGTAAGTCTGGACAAAGCCGTAATTGCCAGATTAAAGACTCATGGAGAAACATTTGAAATCCTTGTTGATCCAGATTTGGCCTTAGATTATAAAGGCGGTAAGGATATAAGCATTGATAATGTTCTTGCTGTATGTACCATATTCAAAGATGCGAGTGCAGGAGACAGGGCACCTGATGAATCAATGATTAAGGTCTTTGGTACTATTGATGCCAATGACATTGCCGGCAGGATAATAAAAAAAGGCGAACTTCATCTGACCACAGAGCAGAGAAAGCAGATGCTTGACAATAAAAAAAGGCAGATAATAGCAATAATCGCAAGAAATGCCATAAATCCGCAGACAAAGACACCACATCCACCAAACAGGATTGAAAAGGCTCTGGAAGAGGCAAGATTCAATGTTGACATAACAAAAAACGCAAATGAGCAGGTTGAAAATGCTGTAAAAGCAATAAGACCAATTTTACCGATAAGATTCGAAACGGTTGAGATTGCTGTAAAAATTCCTGCAGCATATTCTGGAAATTGCCACAGAATTTTACGGGAGTTTGGAGAGATAAAAAAGGAGGAGTGGGCTGCGGGGGATTTAATCTGTCTTTTGGAAATTCCTGGCGGTCTTCAGGATGAATTTTACAGCAGAATCAATGGGTTGACACATGGTGAGGCAACGATAAAGGTTTTAAGATAGGCATTTTTTCTGTGTTAGAGGATTGATGATGTCGAATGTTTCAGACAGGGAAATAGTAATCCCGGGACAATTAATCGGAGAGAATGTGCACCATGACATAAACTGTTTCAGGGAAGACAAAGGCATTTTTTCATCTGTTCAGGGTACGCTGAGGATAGACAAAGGTAAGGTAAATGTCATACCTGCAAGTGGTGCGTATATCCCCAAGACTGATGATTTGGTTATTGGGGTAATAACAGAAGTATCAAGGGGGGGCTGTGATGTTGACATAAACTCACCATATACGGCAAATATGCCCAGGGAGGAAATTTTAGTAAATTCAATGAGTAGGGATATAAACCTAAGAAAATACTTCAATATAGGGGATGTCATAAGTACAAAGATAATATATGTTGATGAGGTAAATTCGTCTATTCTTAGTGGTCCAAGAGAACTCAAGGGCGGATTTGTTATGGAGGTGGACCCTAAGCGGATTCCCAGAATAGTGGGAAAGAAAAAATCAATGCTGAATATGATACGCGACAAAACAGGTTGCAATATAGTTGTAGGACAAAACGGCAGAATATGGATAAAAGGCAAAAATACCGAACTTGTCATAAATATAATAAAAAAGATAGAAGCGGAGGCTTTAACGCAGGGATTGACCAATAAGATTAGTGAAATTCTTGACAGGGAAATATCAGATTTAGGCAGAATTTAATTGAAGAAAATTAATGAGTGGAATTTAATAAGAGGTATTACGGAGTAATACCTCATACTTTGATCCTTAGATTCAAAAGAATCTAAGGCCAAGAAATTTCCTGAAAGGAAATTTTTGTGTGGCTGAGAGGCTTGTGGCAGAGGCTTCGCCTCTGACACACACCCGAGCCTTTGAGGCTCGTTGTGTCGCCTCTCGGACATATGTCAGAGCGATTTGGTCGCTCTGCTACATGCCCAATTAGCGACATAGTCGCTAATTCGGGTGTCAAAAATTGCTCTGCAATTTTTACATCAAACTTTATTAAAGTTTGCTTGACAGGTAAATATCAGGTTCAGGATAGAAGGAAAAATGGAAATGAACGAAAAAATTGAACTTATAAAGGACGGAAAGAGGCTTGATGGCAGAAGATTTGATGAAATCAGGGATATAAGTATGAAGGTTGGGGTATTAAAAAAGGCGTCTGGTTCCGCTTATATAGAGTGGGGTAAAAACAAGGTTCTTGCAGGGGTTTACGGTCCAAGAGAACTTCATCCGAAATTTTTGCAGAATCCTACAAGGGCTTTACTAAGATGTACTTATAATCTTGCACCCTTCTCTGTAGATGACAGAAAGAAACCGGGTCCTGACAGAAGGTCTGTTGAGATATCAAAGGTTACTGCTGAGGCTCTTGAATCTGTTGTTATGGTGGAGAGATACCCTAATACAGTTATAGATGTTTTTATGGAGGTTCTGCAGGCTGATGCAGGGACAAGATGTGTAGGATTGACTGCAGCATCACTCGCACTTGCAGATGCAGGGATTCCAATGAAAGACTTGGTATCAGCATGTGCTGCCGGAAAGGTTGATGGTGAGATAGTAGTTGATCTTATGAAGGAAGAAGATAATTATGGTGAATGTGATCTGCCCCTTGCAGTTATTCCAAGAAAAAATGAGGTTGTTCTTCTTCAGATGGATGGCAAATTAACGAGAGAGGAATTTGATAAGACTTACAGACTTGCTTTAAATGGTGCTATGAAGGTCTACGAAATGCAGAAGGAAACACTTAAGGCAAGAATAGAACATATTATGGGTGAGGACAATGGATATTGAATCTTATCTGAAAAAAGATTACATTACAAATCTTTTAAGGGAGGACAGAAGAATTGATGGAAGGAAATTTGACGATTATAGAAAGATTGAGATAATCGGGAACTATATTGATGAGAAGGCGTGTGGTTCCTCGCTTGCCAATCTCGGAGATACAAAGGTCCTTGTGGGAATAAGTATGGATGTGGGAGAACCCTATCCGGACAAACCCATGGATGGAATTATGATCACAAGTGCCGAATTAAGACCATTGGCATCCCCTAGATTTGAGTCTGGACCACCTGATGAAGAGTCAATAGAGATTGCAAGGGTTGTTGACAGAGGCATCAGGGAGTCAGGTGCAATTGAGACAGAAAAATTATTAATCGGGGAAAACAAGGTTTGGGTTGTGTTCATAGACATCCATATCCTTGACCATTGCGGGAATCTTATTGATGCTGCAGGGATTGCTGCAATTTCAGCGCTTCTCAACACAAGAATGCCAAAGTATGAAGACGGTAAAATAATCCGTGGTGAGTGGGCAGGAAAACTGCCAATTTCCTGTATACCAATTCCATGCACAGTAGCAAAGATAGCAGACAAAATTCTTATAGATCCGAATATTGATGAAGAATATGCGATGGATACCAGACTTACCATTGCTACTACCGACACGATAAATGCGATGCAGAAGGGCGGCAAAGGAATGCTTACGGAAAAGGAGATTTTTGATGCAGTTGACCTTTCTTTCAGGAAAGGGAACGATATAAGAAGGCTGATTGAATAGATGGCAAATATCCAAGCACATGTCCTTATCTCCGGCAGGGTGCAAGGCGTTTTTTTCAGGTCAAATACCGAAGATAAAGCCGGAAAACTTGGATTAACCGGATGGGTCAGAAACCTGCCGGATGGAAGGGTGGAAGCAGTATTTGAGGGTGAGAAGGAAAAGGTTAAGGAAATGATAGAATGGTGCAGGAAGGGACCAAGGGTTGCTAATGTTCGTAAGATTGATGTTGAATTTGAAGGAGCAAGTAATGAATTTACAGGTTTTGAGATAAGATACTGATTGACAGAATTTATTATGGGATATTTCTGCGAAATACCCCTTAGTGATGATCAACACTCAGCCTTTTTCTTTAAAAAGAAAAACGCTGGCGAAAAAGAACCCGAAAAATCGCAAAGCGATTTTTGGGCCCAAAAATTCCTGAAAGGAATTTTTCGGGTTGGCGAATTCGATTGAAATTTTATATGAATGGAATTTATGTGGGGTGAACGAAGTGAACCCCACTTATTTTCGCCAGCCTTTTGTTAAAAGGCTGTGCATCAACCTTTCTGAAGGTTGGTTGATGTTGAATTTAAC
>JAKFXM010000027.1 GCA_021731385.1 Methanobacteriota archaeon | reverse complement strand
AAAATTTTCCGGGGGAAAAAATTCACCTTACAATGTATGGGATTAATATCAACGATACTATAGAAAAGATAAAATCCTCGGGAAAGGATAAATTGATAATTATCGGCGGGAAAAAGGTTCCTTCGGGGATGTATCATCTTGCAGACTACAATATAGCCATCGGGAATCAGCCGCATTCCGAGGTGTCAGCCCTTGCAGTTTTTCTTGACAGGCTTTTCGGTGGCAATGAACTGGAGAAAAAATTTCATGGTAGAAGCACTATCATACCCCAGGAACATGGCAAGAGGGTTTTAAAGAATTAGAGATTAAATATAATCCTGATGAACAAATTAAGCGAAATTAAATCTGGAGACAGGATAGCATTTACCGGAAGAATTCTGAGCAATCCAAAAAAGCCGCTTGTGAGTAGCAGGAATGCTGTCAGGGCAGTAATTGGAGACTCTGAAAATTTGATTCAGGTAATTGCATTTGACAAAGAAGGGGATAAACTCAATCTCAAAAGAGGGGATCTGGTAAAGATAACAAATGGAATTTTCTCAGGCTTCAAAAGTGCAAAACAACCACCTACAATTACCTTAGACAGCAGAACGTTAATGGAGAAGGCAGATATAAATTTCCCGTCAGCAGAGGAATGCATAAAGAAGAAATTTATTGATGAGGTAAATGATAATGAATACTGCGCAATTTCAGGATTCCCGGTAGTTTACAGGATTTTCTCATACTACTGCAACAGGTGCAAAAAATTTACAGATGAGATGTGCGATTGCGGAAATTTCCCTGAGCCGATATTCCGTATTTCGGGGGTTTTCTCTGACAGCACAAAAACAATCTGGTTTTCAACATCATCTGAGGAAACTGCCGAGGATTTATCCGGGATAGAAAAATCAAACGCGGTAAATACCGACATAAAGTCAATAATGGCAAAACCGCAAAAATTCCTTGGTTATCTCCATGAGGGGAATTTCTATGTGGAGGAGGTTATGTGAATAGGGCAGGGATATACTGTCAAATATACCTCTGTAGCCGTTCTCCAATTACACCCGCAGAAGCCACTTCCACAATGGCTTGTAGATAATTTTCTTCCCATCAACATTTTCATCCCATTCATAATCCCATGTTATTATCATACCTTCGCCCAGTTTGAATTCATTCATGGCTTCTATTAATGCACTAATTTCCCTCTTCCTGATTTTTTCATCTTTAATGTCATAGCATACCTGTATAAGTTCCCTGACCTTTAAGCCCTTCTTTATCACAAAGTCAACTTCTCCTTTTCCTTTCCAGTAGAAAACATCATTTTCGCTTCTTTTTAATTCAAGAAAAACTGCGTTTTCCATAGTTTTTCCAAAATTCTCTGAGAATTTGAAAGACATCGCATTTACAAGACCCGTATCTACACAATATACCTTTCTAGGATATTGCATTTGCTCTTTGATTTTATAGGAAAATATGGGGACAAGGAAAACCAGAAAAACATCTTCCATGCATTTTGTATATGACTGGATACTTGCAGTTGAAACCCTTAATTTAAGATTGTTGCTGAAGAATTTTGCTGTCTTCCAGTAACTAAATAAAGACCCTATGTTTGTAATCATATATTTTCCAAGAGTTTCTACAGTATTCATCTCTCTCAGATTATATCTTTCCGCAACATCTCTGGAGAGTATATCTATGTAGTACTGGTTCAGAATATCTGCCTTTTGACTTGAGAGTACGACCTCCGGAAAACCGCCGAAATCCAGGTATTCTCTCAGCAATTTGAGCAAGACAGCCTTTCTTCTTTGCGAATATTCGACTTTTTCAGTCCCAAAATTTTTGAAATTCAGGAACTCTCTGAAATTTAACGGGAACAATTTTATTGAAAGATGTCTTCCTGTAAGAAGCGATGCTGTTTCTTTTCCCATTATTTTTGATGATGAGCCCGAAACGAATATCTTGATTTTTCCTTTGAATTCATCATAAACATTTCTTACAAACCTTTCCCAGTTCTGAACAATCTGTATTTCATCTAGAAAAAGATATACCCTGCCATACTCCTCCACCAATCTATTTTCATAAATAAAATTCAACATGTCATCCAGGATATCCCCTGATATTGGCCAGAGTTTTCTGTTTTCAAAGTTCAGAAAGATAACATTTTTGTCTCTTTTCAGATTTTTTATGAAATAATACATTAGATAGGTTTTCCCGGACCTTCTTGATCCAATAATGTCCACTATGAAGTCATTCTCCATAAACCTACCAGGATCTATCATCCTTGGGAGCATCTCCGGGATATCCTTTTCATACCACTCCTGAACAGCTAATCTGACCTTCTCCATAGCATTTATTATGATAAATGATATTTAAATATTATCTTTCATTATGATGAACGATTTTTTAGAATCCTAAATCCCCACCCTATTCACATAATCAGCAATGCTGTCAAAGATTATTTTTCCATCACCGAATTCTTCAATATTGTTTCTTTTGTATAGTAGTTTCTTTTGGGGACAAGAAAAATTTTGCAAAGCAAAATTTTTGTGCCCGAATGAGAATTCCATTCTCATTGGGCCCGAATTTCTGCCTCCCGAATCAGAGCCAACGGCTCTGATTGGGCCCCAAAATTTCCATTGGAAATTTTGCGGGTTGGCAGAAATTGGGCACAAAAATTCGCTATGCGAATTTTTCTTGCCCAAAAACTGCATAGCAGTTTTTTCGGGTCCAAAAATTCCAAAGGAATTTTTAGGATGCAAGACCTTTTCTTTTCTAAAGAAAAGGGTTTGCTTTCTGGTCCAGCCATCCATCTGAATCCTGTAAACTGCTCTCTCGGGGTGTGGCATCATTCCAAGGACATTTCCCTCGGGATTGCAGATTCCTGCAATGTCGAATAAACTGCCATTGGGGTTAAAAGGGAATTCTCCATTTGCATACCCGCCATTTTCCCTACAGTATCTGAAAATTATCTGATTGTTTTCAATTAATTCATTTAGGAATTTCTTGTCATTTTTTCCAAATGTAAACCTGCCCTCTGCATGTGCAATAGGAATCTGAAGAATTTTGTCCTTTTCAAGTAATTCTGTAAATGCGCACCTGTTTGTATGCTTAATATATGCCGGTCTACATTGGAATTTTGAATTAATATTGTTTGTAAGAACAGCCTCAGGATATTCAGAAATTCCCCTGAATCCTGGGAGAAGTCCCAATTCAATTAAAATTTGGAATCCGTTGCAGATTCCGCCAACAAGATAACCATTATCCACAAATTCTTTAATCTCACTCCTAAGTTTGCTCTTTATCCTTGCAGCAAATATTGCCCCGGCCCTGATGTAGTCACCGGCAGACCATCCTCCGGGAAGCATCAGAATCTGGTAATCAAAGAGATTTCTTTTTCTCTCGGGGGGTGCATCTCCTGTTAATTGCTTCAGGTGCACTAACTCTGCATCTATCCCTGAAATTTCTAATGCCCTCTTCATCTCTTCCTCGCAGTTTGTTCCTTCAATACGGAGAACGCATGCCTTTGGCATTTTAAAACTCCCTCTCAATAGCGAAATTCCGCAATCTTTATTGTCGAATTATATCCACGATCCTATCAGCTACTTGATTAATCTTTTTGGATTTAAGATGACCAATTCTATACAGAACTATATACCGATCTGCCGTAAATATACGGTTTGGTCGTACATTGCTTTCCTGTCTAAGAGTGCCGTCTCGAAATCCGTTTCATAAATAGAAACCGCATACTTGTCTTTAATAGACTGGCTGGTTATCTGGCAAAGAATCAAATCGTCTCCCTCTAATTCCGCGATTACCAAAGCAGGGCGTCTTTTAGATTGGGTTAAATCAGAAAATGGAAAAGGAACAACTACTACATCGCCCTTTACAAATCTCTCCATGCTTCATCCTCCTCAGACCTTAGCCAGTCTTTTTTAAGGGATGTTTCACTTGCTATTGCTAGTTCCCTTTTTTGTTCCAACGACCTTGCCTCTAAAAAGCGCATGAAATCAAGCACCTCTATAAGATAAGGTTCAGGAACTTTTTCTATCTCTCTGGAGATTAGTTTCTTTACTTCCATTTTTCCGATTATATATCTGTCATTCCCATGTTATATTGAATTGGTGGATTAATAGTGCTAAACCTCCCTCTCGATAGCAGAATTCCATTTATCTCTTAATTCATCAAGCGAAAGATTAAGGTTAAATTTTTTGTCTGAAATTCTTATTTCTTTTTCTTTTGTAACCCTGCCTATCCTTTTTGCATCAGGAACAATCTTTTCAAATTTTTTCGAATTCCCTGGCTTAACCTCAACCAGCCATCTGCCGTTTGACTCGGAGAATAACTTGAAATCCGCCCTTAATTTCTCCATTCTGCATAAATCAACATCAACCCCTAAATCCCCACCAAATGCCATCTCGGAAATACTTACAAAAAGACCACCCTCTGAGAGGTCATGGCAACTCCTCACAATACCTAGATCCATTGCCCTAAGAAGAGAATTCATATTCTTTTTTGTCTCATCGGGATAAACTCTTGGAACCCTTCCGGAATTCAATTTAAGAATTCTATAATATTCAGAACCCCCCATCTCCCTTCTTGTTGAACCAACAAGATATATGAAATTTCCATCATCCTTTAAATCAGACGAAACTACATTCCTTACATCCTTCACAATCCCGACACCAACTATCGTTGGTGTCGGGGCTATAGGGCCTTTTTCGCTCTCATTATAGAGACTTACATTCCCCGATACAAATGGAATTCCAAATGAATTTGCAGCAAAATAAAGGCCCTTGCAGCATGAAACGAAATCACCCATTCTGTCCTTTTTTTCAGGATTCCCGAAATTCAGGCAATCCGCCATTGAATGCGGAACTGAATTTACTGCCACTAAATTCCTTATTGTCTCTTCAACTGCGCTTGCCGCCCCCCAGTAGGGATTTAATTTGCAGAACGGGGGGTTTACATCCGAGGTAATTGCAAGTCCCTGATAGGTGTCTTCAAGTGGTTTTATGACAGCAGCATCACCATGGCCCTGTTTATTTACAATCCCCTGCATTGGTTTTAATATAGTATTCCCGTGGACATCAAAGTCATATCTCCTGACTATCGATTCCTTACTTCCTACTCTTGGAGAATTTAATATTTTTTTTGCAATTTCTTCAATGCAGGGAATTCTGAAATTGATCTCTTTTTCACTCCTTTTTACAATCCTGTAAGGTCTTTCATATCTCACGCCCTTTATCAGGAATTCCAAATCCAGATCAAGAACAATTCTTCCGTTATATCTCACCCTGATCCTTTTTGAATTGTCAATTCTCCCGATAATGGTCGCAGGAACATCCCAGAATTCAAAGATTTCAAGGACATTGTCAACATTTTCCGGCTTTACGGACATCATCATCCTCTCCTGGGATTCTGAAACCCAGATTTCCCATGGTGCAATGCCCTTTTCTTTCAGTAGAATCCTGTCCAGTTCGACAATGGCTCCCTTTCCTCCCGCGTACGCCATCTCGCTTGATACGCAGGAAAGTCCTCCGCCGCCAAAGTCCTTCATTCCTGTCAAAAGCCCTTTTTCAACGGCCTCCAGACATGCATGAATTAATGGTTCTTTCATTATGGCATATCCAAGCTGGACTGAAGCTATGCTCTTTTCCTCGCTCTCTTTTTCCAGTTCTGCAGAGGCGAAGGTAACGCCATGAATTCCGTCCCTTCCAGTCTTACCACCAGCCATTATGTAGTAATCCCCCGCATTCCCGGCAATGCTCCTTACAATATTCTTCTTTTTGGCAATTCCAATACATGCAACATTCACAAGACAATTTCCAGTATAGGATTCATGAAATTCAACCATTCCCGCAAGTGTAGGAATTCCAATTCTGTTCCCGTATGCTGAGATTCCGGAAACAACACCGTTAAGAAGGAATTTCGGATGCTTCATACCCGTTGGAAGTTCAGATTCGGAAATATTCAGTGGACCAAAGAATAAGGGATCAATCAGGGCAATAGGCTGGGCGCCCATGCAGAGAACATCCCTCACTATACCCCCAACCCCAGTTGAAGCGCCGCCATAGGGTTCAATTGCGGATGGATGATTGTGTGATTCCAGGCCAATAACATAGGCATATTCTTCGTTAAATTCAACAACACCTGCATCCTCACCTGTTAGAATAGACTGTGGTGCCTTTATCCTGAAGACTGTTTCTCTAAGAACAGGCTTACTGCTTTTGTAGCAGCAGTGCTCGCTCCATGACTGCGCAAGTGCCTCTAATTCGACATCCGCGGGATTTCTTTTTTCCTTTTTGAAATATGTCTGAATCTTTCTCATCTCCCCGAGATTCAGACCAAGCGAGCGGTCTGCACTTATCCTCTTAAGCTGCGAATTGTCGGCATTGAGAAGATTGATCTCATACAGCTCGGTTTCTTCAGAAATTCTTCTATAGGGTTTGAATTTAGGCATTTTTCACAGAAATAAAAAGATTTGCTTTGCAAATCTTAACTCGCAATGTGGCTGAGGCGAAGCCTCAGACATATGTCGGAGAGGCGAAGCCTCTCCGCCACATACTTCGTATTGCGATAAAATAATTCTGAATTACCGGATTTGCAAGAAGTTTTTTGCAGGCATCCTCAATCTTTTTTTCAGCGTCTTTTTTTGATTCAGCCGTTATCAGGATTTCATAGACCTTAATTGCTCTAACATTGTCAACAGGATAGCCAAGCAGTTTCAACGATTTCTGGATAGTTTCCCCTTCAGCATCCATAACCCCTTTCTTTAGTTCAATTCTGACCTCGGCAAGAAATTTCATTTTAGCAGTATTATTTCCAATTGCAAGTAAAAATATTAATCTGGAAATGAAAAAAATTCTCCTTATTACCGGAAGAAATGCCGCAGAATCTGTAAAGGAATACGCAAAACCTTCAAAAATTCCTGTAGAAATCCATGTCTGCAATATTGATGTTGCTTCTATGGTGACTCCTGAGATAGTTCATAGAGAACTCAGGAAATCTAATCTTGGGGAAATTTCAGCAATTCTTGTTCCGGGAACTGCAAAGGGAAATTTCTCCGGGATTACTGAAGACCTAAAGATTCCATGTTTCAAGGGTCCTGAAAATCTTGTAGATCTTCCATATCTCCTCCGGAAATTGTCGAAATCCGACATACGCCTTTCACCAGAGATTCCTGCAAATAGTATTCTTGAGAATGAAATACAAAAGGGTATTGACAAAGAACTGGAAAATGCGTATAGACCCAAAAAATACTCGCTAAAAATCGGCAGGAATAACCCGGTATTCTCGGGCTTGGGGATAAGCCATATAGTTGCGGAAATACCCGATGCACCGCAGCTTTCTGACAGCAGGATTAGGGAAATATCAAACTACTACAAAAATTCAGGTGCAGGGATTATAGATATTGGAATGATAAGTGGTGAGGATAATTCAGGGGAAATTCCAAGAATCGTTAATGCAGTAAGATCTATTGCCAGGATTCCAATCTCAATAGACAGTTTGAACAGGAATGAAATCCTTGCAGCAGTTAATTCAGGAATTGATCTTATCCTTAGCCTTGATTTCACAAACATTGAGATGTGGCTGAACCTTTTAGGTTCAGACAAGTGTCCGAGACGGAGTCTCGGCCACATTGCATCATCACTGAAAATTCCGTCTGTGATAATTCCAAGGGATGAAAAAGGCAGAATCCCGGGGAATGGAAATTTAAGAATAGAATTGATTGAAAAATTAATAAAAAAACTAAAAAAAGAAAATTACAAAAAATTCATAGTCGACCTCGTACTTGACCCGCCGAATATGGGCTTTGTCGAGGCTATCTCAACATATTCATATTTCAGAAAAAAACATCCGGAAATTCCTATGCTCCTTGGTGTTGGAAATATAACTGAACTTATGGATGCTGACTCCATCGGGATAAATGCAGTCCTTGCAGCAATTGCCAGCGAGCTTGAAATAGACCTCTTGTTTACGACAGAAGCAAGCCCGAAGACAAAGGGTTCTGTGGGGGAACTTTCAATGGCTGCAAGGATGATGTATCTATCCAAAAAAAGGAAGCAGTATCCGAAAGACCTTGGAATAGATCTGCTCTACCTGAAAGAGAAGAGGATAATTGAGAATGTGATTGACCCAAGAGAAAAAAATATTAAGGAGGTAAGCATCACAAGGGACAGAGAACTACAGCTTGAGGGTGTTGAATTTCGGATCTATGCAGGTGATAGTAAAATTAATGTTGTTTATTATAAAAATAAAAATCCAAAACTGAAACTAAGCGGAGAGTCTGCATCAAAGATTTACAAGGAGATGATAAGAAGAGGACTGACGAAGAATCTGGAGCATGCCGCCTATCTTGGCAGGGAACTGGAGAAGGCTGAGATTGCCCTGAAGTTGGGGAAGAATTATGTGCAGGACAAGGAACTGTTTTGATAATGTTTATTATACAAAATCCATCCACCCCTCATACTTCTTTTCCCTCCCCTTAACAATATCAAAAAACCTCTCCTGGACCTTTTTTGTTATTATGCCGGGATTTCCTATCTCCCTGTCATCAATCTCCCTTATCGGTGTTATCTCTGCGGCAGTTCCTGTAAAAAATGCCTCATCAGCAAGATACAAAAACCCTCTTGTAATGTCGGTCTCCTTGACCTCATAATTCATATCCTTAAGAATTTTAATCACAGAATCCCTTGTTATTCCGGGGAGAATGCTTGCATACTCCGGAGGGGTATAGACAATTCCATCTTTTACTACAAATAAATTTTCTCCGGGACCCTCGGAAATAAATCCTCTGACGTCCAGGAGTATCGCCTCGTCATACCCTGATTTTAAAGCCTCGATTTTTGAAAGTATTGAATTTATATATTGTCCTGTAGCTTTTGCATTTGGCGGCATTATATTCGGCGAAATTCTCTGGAATGATGAAATCTTTGCCCTTATTCCATTCTTAAGACCTTCCTCCCCGAGGTAGGTTCCCCAAGGCCAGAGTGCAATTGCAACATCAACAGGTGCATTTAATGGATTAAGACCCATCTCACCATAGCCCCTGTATGCTATAGGCCTTATGTAGCATTCATTTAAGCCGTTTGCCCTGATTAATTCCTTTGTGGCCTTTATAAGTTCATCAACACCGTATGGAATTTCTATCATATAAATTTTCCCGGAGTTATGTAGCCTTTGTATATGTTCCTTTACCCTGAATATTGCAGGTCCTTTGATAGTGTTATAGCATCTAATTCCCTCAAAAACAGCGGAGCCATAGTGAAGTGCATGTGTTAAAACATGGATTTTTGCGTCCTTCCAGTCAATTATCTTATTATTCATCCAGATCTTCTTTACTTCTTGTATTGGCATTTTAATTATCCTATTAATCTCCTTAGATATATTTTTTTGTTGTTTCAATAAACCTTTTCAAAATTTCAATTTTTTGAACAGCATAAAAAATATCTTTTTCATCAATCCTGTAATATTCATGTGATAAAATATTTCTTAGATCTACAAACTTTTTAAGTTCTTCGAACATTTCTTTTTCTATAATCCGTCTTTCAAATAAAATTCCAAAGATATCCCTGTAGCTTGAGGGCATGCCAAATTTTTTTGAAATTACAATTTCCTGTCCTAGGTCTATGACTCTATTAAGTAAAGAGAATAAAATCATAGATGTAGCATAATATCTTTCTAT
>JAKFXM010000056.1 GCA_021731385.1 Methanobacteriota archaeon | reverse complement strand
AAATTAAATAGACCAAAATACATAGTTAATGTGTAATTTTTTCACGATATAATGAAAAGTCCACTTTATCATTTTCCGGGGTTTTATGAATTTGTCGTCAGGACGATGCATTCGGATGAAAGGCAGAGGGCGATAAGCGAACTTGTAGGGGAAAGAAGCGTGATAGAGCTCGGATGCGGGACGGGCATGCTGAATGATTACATAAAGGGCAGTTATACCGGCCTTGATTTGAACCGGCGTTTTATAGAATATGGGAGGAAAAGGGGCAGGTCCGTTTTTTGCGGCGATTTCACGTCTGTGCCGCAGAACGAATTCAACGCCTTTGACGCGGTGATTATGATAGACGTCCTACATCATGTCAAAGAGCACAGGGCCCTTCTTGAGAACCTGATAAAACGGGATAAAATGACTATTGTCTGCGAGCCGTTCAACGATGGATTTACAATCCCGCACCTTGTATCGATACTTGACCATGACGGCATAAACAATGGATTTTTCAAATGGTACGATAAAGAAGGACTTATACAATTTTTCAGATTGGTGGGAAATTGCGACAGGATAATACCGATGAACGACAGCGTTATAGCTGTTTTTAATGCCAATAATGCGAATTATTCGTAATTAAATTCCAATCGTTAAATCTAAATTAGATTTAATTCAATCGAATTTGCCGCGAGGCGAATTTCCCTTCTTTTTACCGGCGTTTTCTTTTCCAAAGAAAAACCGGACCAATATAATGAAAATTGTCATATCACTTGGCGGATCGGTCATCGTTCCTGATGGCATCAATGAGGAGTACTTCAAAAAATTTGCGGGCTTTGCAAAAGAGCTTCATAAAAGGCATGGAATCGCAATAGTTACCGGCGGAGGCAGACTGGCAAGAAAATACATAGAGCCTGCTCGCAGATTCGGGGCAAACGAAACATTTTGCGATCTAATTGGTATAGAAGCCACAAGGCTGAATTCAAGGCTTATGATTGCTGCAATCGGTGAAGACACAAATTCTGAGCCCCTAGGGGATTTTGAAACAGCAAGAAACCTGGTAGACTCCAATAAAATCGTTGTTATGGGGGGAACGCATCCGGGACACAGCACAGATGCTGTTTCTGCAATCCTTGCGGATTACATAAATGCGGATTTGCTGATAAACGCTACAAATGTTGATGGAATTTATGACAAAGATCCAAAGAAATACAGGGATGCCGTAATGTATGAGGAATTGTCTGCAGACCGGCTTGTTGATATTGTGAAATCACATTCCCTTGATGCCGGGAATTATAAATTGATAGATATACTTGCTGCAAAGGTAATTCAAAGATCAAAGATAAGAGCAATATTCCTAAATGGAAATAACTTAGAGAATATTAAGAATGCCATTGCCGGGAAGAAATTTGTGGGGACTGTGATTAGGAATGGGTGAATTTTTAGTTTTTATCATCCAGATTCTAAAATCTTTTTCATCTCTCTTATTCCATGGGGTAGGAGGATGTCGGCTACAATTTTTTGTGGGTAATGCCTTAATTCATTTATTGCACCTTGGAGATACACGGGGTCGTCTTCAAACTTTTCTTTTTCTTGGTATAATCTCTGTATTTCTTCTTCAGTTTTGCAATCACTTATGTCCATCCTAACATTAGACTTTGATTTAAAACGTAGAAGATCAAAATGTTTTTCACACCTAAGATTACAATTGTAATTAATGAAGACTTTTACAGTATTTTTTGTAGGTCCCTTCTCTTTTTCAAATTCCATATTTCCATCTTCAGCTTGTTGTCGAAGCCGCCATTCTGTCATTAATAAAGAATTTGTTTTTGTGGAATAAATACTTTTTGCTTAAAAAATTTTTATAGAATTAGGGAATTTTAGCACCGGTTTTTTGCCTGGGAAGGCAGAATATTGAGGAGATGCTGGCTAAAATGCCTTCATTACCTCATAGCCCTTAGTGCTGCTTCCAAACTACCTCTTATATCCTCCCTGGTTATGTTCGGCCTTACTCCTCTTTTGACTAACTCGTCCATCATCTCTCCTATGCTTAACCCGGCTATTTCTGCAGCTTCGCTTGTAGATGCCTTGCCTTTGCTAAACATTTCTATTGCTATTTCCAATCTAACATCAGAAAAACCCTTTTCTAAGGCCTCTCTTATTATCACAGACCTATCAACAAACTCTAATCTTGCTAATTTTTCAGCTTCTTTCATAAAGTCTTCCCTCAATCTTATTGAAACATTTTTCATCATTTTATCATCTCCTGATAACTTTTAATTAAATCCTTGGTGTACCACCCATATTCTTCCAGTCCATTGACACACTCCCGCGCAGTTTCTTTGCCTATAGCACCT
Source organism: Methanobacteriota archaeon (assembly GCA_021731385.1). GTDB lineage: Archaea > Altiarchaeota > Altiarchaeia > IMC4 > QMZM01 > JAKFXM01. Next base: position 7,374 of record JAKFXM010000056.1, on the reverse strand, counting down.
TTTCTGTACATAGCTACAACCATATCCAAAGAGGTTATGAAATCAATTTTCATGGCTTTTGCAGCATTCAAGCATTTCTTGTCATCCGTCAATATTGTGTGTTTCTTTCCAAATGCAAGGGTTACAACCTCAAGTTCACCACCCCTAAGATTGAATAACTTTTCGATTTTATTTTTCATTGCCTTATTTGGTGATACTATCAATAGCTTTTTTTCTGCTACAAGTCTTTCTAATAACATGCTATCCTCCCTTCCTTTATCCTTTCCCTTAATCACTTCTTCATACGCTAATCTTGGCACAATGACATCATTTCTATCTACAAAGATTTCTAATAAATCCACCTTAGCTAAAAGTATTAATGAAGTTGCATCAGTTATAATTGTCATACAATAATAATAAATGTATTACATATATTTAAATAATCTGGAATTAAAACAAGAACTGATAAAACACAGTTAGGGATTACCTCTCCATTCTCCCATTAATCCCCAAGCAGTACATCAGACCTTTCAGATTGTTCTTTGTTATACTCCCGTCAGCAACATCCTTCAGAACGTCCTTTGCATTGAATGCTATCCCCAAGCCGGCATTTTTCAGCATTATCCTGTCATTTGCCCCATCGCCGATGGCAACAATCTCCTTTTTTGATATACCCTCCTTCTTTGCCAGTTCATTCAGGATTTCTGCCTTTCTCTTCGGGTCTATTATTTTTCCGCGAACCCTGCCTGTTAGCCTGCCATTCCTTATTACCAGTTCATTTCCGTATGCATAGTCAAATCCAAGCCTTTCCTTTAAAGCATCCGTGAAATAACTAAAACCGCCGCTTATGAGTGCAAGTTTGAATCCCATATCCCTCAAGGTTTTGATCAATTCCTCTGAACCGGGGGTTAATTTCATGTTGTCCCTTATTTTCTTCAATTTTGAAACATGCATGCCTTTCAGCATCGCAACCCTTTTCTTCAGTGATTCCTTGAATTCAATCTTCCCCTCCATCCCTTTTGAAGTGATTTCAGAGACCTCATTCCCAACGCCCGCAACCCTCGCCATCTCGTCTATAATTTCCACATCAACAATTGTTCCATCCATATCAAATACAACAAGACGCTTTCTCCATCGTGAAAGGTCTTCGGGTTGCACAATTATATCAATGCCGAGGCTATCACCCACTCGGCGCATTTCCTGTCTAAGAGTATTTATGCTGATCCCCTTGGAATTCACGATCATTTCCATTGTAATCAATTCCCCTCTTGCAATCATCCTCATCCTCTCTATATTGGTCCCAAGTTTGTAGAGGGATTTCGAAACACCCGCAACAATTCCAGGACGATCAACGCCCATTATTGTCATTACAAGCAGACTTTTCCCGTCTGTGGGGTTATACCCACCATATTCCCTGAAAGGGGTTATGGAGATCTCAGCATTTAGACTCTTTCCGGCACGAAGGAGATCCGCACATATCTTTCCGGATCCTGAATCAGAATTAGAAATGTCTATCAGCATGAACATAGAAAACAATCCATGGATTACGTTCTGCTCTATATCCACAATATTGGCATTGGCAGTTGCAATGTCCTCTGTAATCCTTGCTACAAGTCCCTCACGGTCTCTACCCAAAACTGTAACGACGAGCAAATCCTTTTCCATAAGAAGAAGCCTACTTGATCGTAATCTTTCCGAATTTCCCAGTACCTACCTGTATTTCCCCACGGTACTCCTTTGCCCATCCGTTTTCTATGACAATCGTCTTACCTGCTTCAACCTGATCAATCTGCTCATTCCAAAGCGTCAGTTTTACCTCACCGCTTGCATCCTTGATCTTTGCGTTTGCTACCCTTCCATTGCCCCTGAAGTTCGTAAATTCCCTTGGCTCTTCAATCTCAACAACCTCAACCTCAAGGGTGTCGATTGCCGCATTTGGCTGGATTTCATTCACTTTCATTGTATCTAAAATTACCGAACAGGTATATAAAAAGGTAGTACGAGAATAAAAATCAATCCAAATTAGTTATTTTAAATAAAACAAACTAATAACAGTTAAAATGGAACTACGTATCATCACTATCATAATTTCTGTTCTGATTGTACTCTATGCATACATAAGAAACAAGATAAATCTCTCTGCAGTAATTTCAGCAGGGATTATCGGGGTAATTGTAATAATTTCAGTCGGAATTTACTGGTTTTATCTTGTTTTGGCGTTCTTTATTGCGGGAAATTTCATAACAAAATACAGATATGGCAGGAAGCGGACACGTGGCATTGCTGAGGGTAGCAGAACATACAAGAATGTCTTCGGAAATGGGGGTTCTGCAATGATATTTTCCATATTCTATGCAGTTACTGGTAATCCGATGTTACTCTTCGGTTTTATGGGGTCAATGGCAGAGGCTGCTGCCGATACATTTGCGACGGAAGTAGGGCAGGCATATGAAAAAAAGCCAAGGCTGATAACGACGCTGAAAAAAACAAATGTTGGCACAAGCGGGGCAATATCTGTTCATGGCGAGATTGCGGCTTTAATAGGTGCTGGAATAATCTCTCTAATTCCCTTGTTCTTTCCCTTTGATTTTCATTTAAAAAATCTTATACTCCTGATAGGAATTCTTGCAGGATTTCTTGGTTGTAATATAGACAGCATTCTTGGAGCAACCATAGAAAAGAACAGGATGGACAAGCATATGATAAACTTCTTTGGAACGCTTTCCGGGGGGATTTTTGCGATGGTTCTTTATCTGATTTTATAGCCATGATTCATAAGTATAATTATGAGGAATTTAATTCTACTCTCTTTGATTGTTTTAGTTACTTTGACCATTGGATGCATAGACAATACAAAATTAGATTATGATTTTACATCTACAACAACCGGGATAGCATCTACCACTACATCTACAAGGATTCCAAAAATTATCACATCAACCACTATTGCAGATACAACTACCACAATAATCCCGACAACCAGCACAATCCATGTACTAACCACCACAACCTCAACTGCTTCAACAACAACCATAAAAAATAAAACCACTACAACTATATCTACCACAACAACGGTGAAGAAGACAACAACTACAACAACAAAAGTATCATCAACCACGACAACCCTGAAAATTTCAAAAAATTCTGATATCGTAATTTCAGCAGTCCAGTTTGACGCCCCCGGGGATGACAGAAAGAAAGAAAACCTCAATGGCGAGTGGGTCGAGATTTCAAATTCCGGGGATTCTGATGTTGATTTGGCAGGCTGGACGCTAAATGACGATGGAAATCATGTCTATAATTTCCCATCCAATTTTAAAATAAAATCAGGGAATTCTGTAAAAATCCATACGGGGAGCGAAACAGACACAGAATTTGATTTGTACTGGAATTCCGGCAGGGCTATATGGAACAATGATGGTGATACTGCAACGCTGAAGGATAAGGATGGGAAGGTGATTGATAAGATGAATGGATAACTTATGATAATTCCGCCATAATCCTTCTCTTTGGCGCGGTTATCTCAACAAGGTCAATATCCATTTTGGCGAGTGATCTAACCAAAGAGTTCTCTGGATTTATTTTAAATAATTTTGTGTTTCCATAGGCCCTTGTTTGATTTACTATTTCCAGATTTTCTAATTCATCCCATACACTATACAAGGTGCTGATTGCTATCCCGGCACCTTCAGCTATCTCTTTTTTGGAGTAGTCATATCTATAATGTCCTATCAAAAAATCAGCTATCCTTAGTTGTGGTGTGTCTCCTAAAACTCCTAAAAGGAGGGATTTTTCGTGTGTCATTTTTTCCTCCATTTTCTTTTCCGTAATAGTCACCGTGACTATCACAGTTATTATATTACATGGGACATATATAAATACTTTCAAAATCTTATTTTATGTAAAAACAAGTATTTTTAAACATATATTCAAGATATATTATATGATAAAAGCAGAAATTCTATCTGACATCCTGTTCAATTTAGCAAGATTAAATAAATGGGGCAAGTCGCATACATCCTTCGATAATTTAACTAAGGGATTTCCAAAGCATATTCGGGGGGATGTTAAAGAAATAGCTAAATACGCAATGAAGGAAGGTTATCTTTTATCTAAACCAACTAGCTATGGTTTAGAAGTATCATTAAACCCAGATAAATCTATGGAGATTAAGGGGATAATAAAAAAGTGTCATACAAATACATTTCATACGAATAAATTATAACCTTTTTCTTTCACTTAAAATCTCCCTACATATGTCCCTGCCGTTTTTACTTAATCTATATGTGTGGCGTCCGCCACCATAGTGTTCAATAAACCCCATTCTAACAAGACCGTCAAAAGCCATTTCTGCATATTTTAACTGTTGAGATTCGACTGATCCTTTGATTATAGTCTCTCGTTGGAAATTTGCAGTTTTTGAACCATGAGATTTGATATATGTTCTGGAATTGACATGATAGAAAGTACAATAATAATATTATAAGAGTTTTTAGAAATAATTTTTTAATAATGAAACCAATAGAAAAAGCAGTTAGTGTTAGAAGACTTCAGGGTGAGGAAGCAGAATATTTTTTGTATAAATATATAAACAAATACCCGGGACTCTCCAGTTACGAACTATCAAAGAGAACAGAATGGTCTTATGGGAAGGTTATAAAGGCATTAGAACGCTTAGGAAATCTTGTTTATTATGAAGAGGAAAAGATGGGATACCCTTATAAAAAGAAGGTATATGCTACAAACTGGCAGGATATACCTGATAGAGAACCAGAAAAATCAGATGCAAAAGAGATATATGCAAATAAAATTCCAATTCCGGCCTTTTAATGCCCCCTCAATTCCCTCATGTGCTCTATTCTCTTTTGTACCAATCCCCTTGTCCCTATATCCCCTCTATGAAACAAATCCCCCTTTATAAAATCCATAGAATTCTCAACAATTTCTTCAGCCTCAAATATCGAATCTGCAATTCCGACAACGCCTATTGCCCTTGATGAAGATGTCAATATTTTCCCGTTCTCCTCTTTTACAGATGCGTAATAAACATGTCCGCCAATTTTTCCAATTTCTCTTTCATCAATAGAAATCTCAGAATTTGACTTTGGGTTATCAGGATAACCTTCTGGAACAAGGTATTTGCAGACCGTTGCCTTTTTGTCAAACTTTATGTTATCCTTCAGGTTTCCGTCAATAATGTTGTTGCAGATTTCAACAAAATCTGTCTGTAATATTGAAATCACATTCATTGCCTCGGGATCACCAAGTCTTGAATTGAATTCTATCACCTTAACACCTTCCTTTGTTGCCATAAACTGCCCATAGAGGAAGCCCTTGTATGAAATCCCGGTTTCCTTTTTCACTGCATCAACGGCCTTTTTCATTATTCTAATGCCATTCTCGTAATCATCCTTTCTCAAAAAAGGCAGTATATACCCGGAGTCAGAGTAAGAGCCCATTCCCCCGGTATTTGGCCCCGTATCACCTTCGTAAGCCCTCTTGTGGTCCTGAACCATCGGCATTCCGATTACATTTTTTCCATCCACAAATGCCTGAATAGTAAATTCCTCACCTATGAGTTTTTCCTCTATGACAACCTTTCTTATGCTGCCTACGCATTCATCAAATATTTCCTCAATATAATTTTTGGCCTCATTCAAATCCTTCAGATGTTCCCCAAGAATCTTCACACCCTTTCCCCCGGTAAGTCCTGCGGGTTTAATTACAAAGTCACCATTAAAATTTTTAATGAAATTAACAGCATCCCGTTTGCTATCAAAAATGCCAAACTGAGGAACTCCCTCTATCCTATATTTCTCCATCAAATTTCTTGCAAATGATTTATCGGTCTCGAGTTGTGCAGCCATACCTCCCGGACCTATGCACGAAATTCCGTTTGCCTCAAGTTCGTCTGAAATTCCTGCTTTAAGCGGGGCTTCAGGGCCTACAACGGCAAAGTCAATTCTCCTGTCAATTGCATAACTGACAACCTTGCTTACATTGCAGATATCGCCGATTGAGAATTCTCTTGAAATTCTGACAATTCCGGGATTTTTTGCAGAGATAAATGAATATAATTCCGGATTTTTTGTGCTTTCTATTATGGATTTTGCAATAACATGCTCCCTTGCACCGTTTCCTATGAGGAGGATTCTCATGATAATAATTGAGAGAGTGAAAAATTAAATAACCCATGTGCCTTGTTAAGTTCAAGCCCCATCTCCAATCAGATTAGTGATTAATTTTTGTGCGATGGATTCCCTGTTTTCAAGATTTACCCCTATAACCCCTGTATCTCTTCTGTTTTTAATCCGAAATTCGTAGAATTCCGGATCTATGAATTTCCATAGGAAATTCATATAATCATGTTGATAAATTTATCAGAATTTAATTTTACAGTTCCAAAAACCTTCCGTGTATCTAAAGCCCTGATTACGGCTTCTCGGATTTCTCTGAAAATAATTCGACGACTTTGTCGTGTGGCGGAGAAGATTTGCTTCTCCGACATATATTCTGGAGAGACATTGTCTCTCCAGATACATCGAAGCTCCGAGACGATTCGACAGCAAAGCTGTGTGGCCGAGAAACTATGTTTCTCGGACATATATTCTGGAGAGACTTCGTCTCTCCAGATACATCGAAGTTTCGAGACCTTCGGTCTCGAACCGAAGTGTCGGATAATTCGATTTTCCAAAGGAAAATCGAAGCTCCGACACGAAGTGTCGGATAACTCCTTTTTCCAATTTCATCAATCACAATAATATCGCTGTTTGATGGCAAAATGCTTTGGACTGCAATTTCATCGATATCCTTCAGATTCACAAAATATTTTCCAACCCTTAGATTACTTTTAATATTTACATGCGAAAGAATTCCTTCTTCCCCATCAATTGTAATTATCCTGAATCCGACCCTTTCATTATTTTTCCTTATTTCCTCTGTACAAGAAATTTACGAAGTAAATTTGTTGGCTATGTGGCTGAGAGCCTTTGGCCCGAATGAGAGCTTCGCTCTCATTGGGCCCATTGAGCCAAAGGCTCAATCGGGCTCTCAGACATATGTCCGAGAGGTTTTACCTCTCGGCCACAAGCGAATATTCAGTTGGAGAATTTCGACAACTGAATATTGGAGAAACTCGACAACCGAATATATCTCCGATATACTTTATAATTCAATGAAAAATAAAAATCGCTCTGCGATTTTTTCGGGCAAGAAAAATTTTGCTTTTAGCAAAATTTTTGTGCCCAACAAGAAAAATTTCCTTTCAGGAAATTTTTGTGCCCGAAAAACTGCAAAGCAGTTTTTGGGCCCAATGAGCCGACCCGAAAAACCCAAAGGGTTTTTGGGCCCAATGAGAGTAAAGCTCTCATTCGGGAGGCTCATTCGGGCCAAATC
>JAKFXM010000073.1 GCA_021731385.1 Methanobacteriota archaeon | reverse complement strand
CCAATTTCTGCCAAATGCAGAAATTCGGGTGCAGAATCATATTAACTCGCAGGGCCCATAGTCTAGTTGGTTATGACGTCGCCTTTACGAGGCGAAGATCACCGGTCCGAATCCGGTTGGGCCCATAGCCTTTTCTTTCATAAAGAACCCGAATGAGAGCTTTGCTCTCATTGGGCCCGGATTAGCGACATAGTCGCTGATTCGGGCACCACATTCCCAATCCCGGGTTACATAAAATCTGCAAGCCCCGCCTGCTTTGAAAGGTCATTTGTAAACAGGGAATCTATCTCTCTTTTTAATAACACCAGTCTCTGCTTCATGTAATCTGAAAGATTGTATTTCTCAACTAATTCTGTCGAGATATCAAGATACTTTCTAACGCTGCCTTCTGAAACCGTTAAAAGCAGTTTTCCCCCGCATGCAGTACACTTCCCGACTAAAGGAATTCTCCTGTATGATTTGTTACACTTAACGCAGCGGAATTTCTGCTTTACAAATGCCCTCAGGTTTCCATAAGTATCCCTGATAAGGTGTGAGTTTATAACCAATTCCGCAACCTCTCTTTCATTGACTGCCATAACCTTCTCAGCCACCTTCAGTTGGGCATCGACCTTTTCCCTCATTGTCTTCAATTTCACATATCTGGTTTCTAGAACAGGGCCGTTTATATCATTTGTGTCGTGTGTAAATCTCAACCCGGAATAGGGATTGTTGTCAAGAACCGAACCTACAGTCGCTATATGGACATCAGAGGGATTTGCGCACTCCCATGTCTTTTTGTAAAACTCCAGGGGATAGTGATCAACAATCTCCATTTTATGAACCTCGTCATCAACCTCTTTTGGGTCAAGAATCGTGCTTATGACAAGGGGTGCATCCATCTGCCCGCCACGTTTTTCAGGCAGATACTTTCGTGAAAAGTTTATAAGGGTATCCATAAGAAGCATTATTGCATCCTCATCTCCGTCACAGTTTCTTCTTTTCGCAGCATGCCAATAAGGATGAGCAAAGCACACATTTGCCCTTGTAAATCCAACTATTCTCCCGACAATGCCTGCAGAGGTATGCGGTGCAAGACCAACAATCAGATGACCAAACAGGTCCTCTTTAACCACGACATTGTAGAATGGTTCAATTCCATAGAATTTCCTCAGAAGTTCATCCATGAAGTGGGCAACCTTCACAAAATAATTTGCAGATTTTATAGGTATAACAACATCCTGTATCCTAATTTCAATTATCTGCTCATCGCTTGACAATTCATTCCCAAGATAATCCCTTGTATAACCCAGTTCGCGCAATTTTTCAATCCCAACCATAATTTCACTTGGTTTAAAATGCGTTAATGGAGCATCAGTGGCATCAAATCTTATTGTTCCGTCCTTGAATACATAGACCCCATTCTTTGCCCTTAGAATACCCTTTTCCAATGGTTCCGGAATCTTATACCGGGATATCATGCCATGAACGCCCTTCACATCCGCAGTCCCGACCCTTTCAACAGCCCTTTTCCATATATCGCCTATTTCTAAATCCCTGCGATCAACATCCTTCAGGACAGCAACATTTCTACACCTGGGGCATACTGGATTAAGTACGGAGATCTTACAGTTAGGACATTCATACCTTGCTATCTCAACGGATATGAAATTTCTTTCAGCAGCGGAATTTATACTCCTTTCCTTACCGCCAGCCCACCCTATAGGGAAAAGTGCATGTACCGGTGGTTCCATCTTCCTCTCCTTTGCCTTTTCAGGCCTGCCCATTCTTGCCCCTATATATGTCCCTACCTTTTTTCTCACCTTAACAAGCGATGTTCTTTCAACCAAATCGAAGGCGGTTTTTTTCTCCTTATTGGGGGAATCCTGCCCCTTTATCAATTCAAATTCCTTATCAAAATTCTCTCTTGAAATTTTGACTCCGTCATAAATGCCTAACTGGTGAAGCAACGGGGAATATTCATCAATTAATACGGAATTTGAATTGTTATCCGTATTATGGGGAACGCACAGAATCTCAAGTATCCTCTTTGCAGTTTTGTTGTTGTTTTGGATAATTAATGCATTTTCAGCAATACAGCCACTACACAACCACTCAACAAGAATCAGGGTATCATTAACATCTATATCCTCCCAGTGGTATATATACCTTGGATGCAGCGGAATTTCATATTTCTTTGCTATATCAACCGCCTCATTTGGATTTAATATGTCTGGAATTTCATTTAATTTCTCCTTAACCTCCTGAATCCAATACTCTTCACAATAACCTGCAGGAAGAAGTGTACTATTTGTCTGCAGGAAATCTCCATATGTTATAAGGATATCACCCACGAAAATGATCTCAGAAACCCGCTCCCTATTCATCCTTGCCTGTTCAATATTCTCAATTCTCATAACAGACCCGTTTTTTAGTTTTATGACAGGGCCTTCAATGCTACTGCATTCTGTAATTATGCAGCCCTTTCCAGGACGCTCTACCTTAACCTGCGTCCCTGTAGCGATGAATTCGTCCAATAATAGCATTGTTGCCGGATGAATTGACTTCCCTGCAATTCCGGATGTACGGGATCTCCCGTATCTCAGACGAAATCCGCCCTTTGCAGAGGGCGCTGCAAATATCGGTCTTCCCCCCACAATCTCGGACATAAAATCCGCACTTGGTTTTGCTTCCTTCCCGGTATCCTTGATCTTCTTTATCTCAGATAGCCAGTTCCAGTCCAGTCCCAAATTTGTTGCATGTTTCATTAATCTTTTCGCCTTCTGTGCAATCCCTTCAGCAATAACAAGGCACATACCTCCTCTTATCCTGTTGGTTTCAACCCGCTTTATATCCTTGTGAATAGAAACCTCTTCCTTTCCTGTCGGATCGCCATCAATGCAAAGAGGAACATTTCTTACGATGTGCCTGATATCATCTTCATTAGGAACATACTGCAGTCTGCTAACCCTGTTATTGTAAACCTTAATTTCCTCTACACAACGTTCCAATTCATCATCTGTAGGACGATATTCCTTAAGCCCCATCCTTTTCCTTATATAATCGCTGATGACAACTGCATAACCCTGTGCCGTTCCCCCTGCACTTCTGATAGGCCCGGCAAAATATACTGAAAGATAGTCAGAACCATCAGGATTACTGTTTATACAAATCTTTGAAATCCCTTCAATGGGTGCAGCAACAACCCCCTCCGTTATTATGGCAAGGGCAGTTCTAATTGCCTGATCCATCCTTGCCTCCTTTTCCCTTTTTGTGAGGGAAACATGGGATATATCACCAAGGATATAATCCACAATCCCGGAAATATTGCCCCTGCCAACCTCCCTTATCCTTGAAGCAATTCCTTCCGGACCTACAAGACCTTCAACCCTTGCAGCAAGATCTCCTGCAGACAAAGCCTCCACATTGATATCGGGGTCCTTACATTCAACCCTTGCCCTGTTTGCAACTTCATATGCATTTGCTATCCTGTTTTTTAATTCTGCGAAATATGTCTCTGTTTCTTTGTCCATGGTTGATGGTATAAATTTGCTTTTTTAAAAATTAAAGCGATTAATAATCCTAGAGACAATACAAGATGGAATTACCATGGACTGAGAAATACAGGCCGGTCATGTTGAAGGACATAGCGGGGCAAGAAGCTATTGTTGACAGATTTGAGGCTTATGTCAGGGCAAAATCCATGCCACATCTCCTGTTTGCCGGGCCTGCTGGTTCGGGAAAGACTACAGCGGCGCTATGTATTGCAAGGGAAATGTTTGGAGGGGATATATCACATGATTTTCTTGAACTGAATGCAAGCGTTACTCCGGATACCCCAATATTGATTAAGGAAAGAGGTAAAATAACAAGGACTAATTTCGGAAAATTAGCAAAACAATATTTTAAGGATGAAGTCTCAAAATATGCAGAAATAGATTCAATTGAAATTTTGACGATAGACAAAAATAAAAAAGTGAAATTTTCTTCTATAGGACTACTATCAAGGCATAAGGTCAAAGATATTGCAAAAATAAAATATGAAGGAGGTTTTGTAAAAACAAGTCTCAATCATTCTGTTATAATTTTGGATAAGAAGGGTAATCTGATCCCAAAACGGGTTTCTGATTTGAAGTCTAGAGATTTGCTTATTATCTTCAAAGATGTTTTAGAAGGAATTAGCACGGATCTGGATATTGGCAAATTCAAGCCTTATGATAGATTAAAAAATGGCATAATCAGGATCAATCCAAGAACAAGAGATATTCTGCCTAAAATACTTTTAAATGAGGAAATGACCTGGCTTTTTGGTCTTTATTTGGCTGAAGGCTGTATAAGCTTCAAAAAAGATAGTGAAAATTCTGGACAGGTAATATTTAGTTTAGGGTATCCGACTGAAACCAAAATCGCCGAAAGGGTTGTAGAAATATTTAAGAAATATTTTAATCTTCCGGCCAAAGTTGAAAAGGGTTTTTCTGGTTTTAATAGAAATAAAAACTCCTCAATAAATGTTAAGATTTTTAATACGCAGCTTGCCAGATTTTTTGCCAGCAATTTTTACAATGACAATGGGATCAGAAATGCCTTAAGCAAAAGGGTTCCAGATTTTATTTTTAATACAACTATAGAAAATAAAATTTCATTTTTGCGGGGTTATATGGGAGACGCAACTGGTAATTGGGAAGAATTTGTTAGATATTCCTCTAGATCCTATGAAAATTTGACTGATGTTTCATGGCTTGGCAGGATATGTGGTTTGGATACTTCATGTTTTGAAACGGAAGCAAGGGTAGTTTGGAAGTTGCCCAAATTCTCATATATCAAGACTGAATTTATGCCTTCAGAGATGCTTATAAATTTGTTAGAAAGTTTTGACGAAAAAATTGATTTTAACTGGAGATATTTGTTAAGACATCAACTTTATCATAAAAAATCCAGAAGGATAAGCAAACATATTGCCAAAAAACTATTGGAAAATCTGGACAAAAAGAAACTATCTCAGAAAAAGTTGAAGGCATTAAACAATATTCTGAATTTTATAGATTCCCCTCTTTCTGTTGTTGAAATAAAGAAAATAGATATTGAAGAATATAGTAATTATGTTTATGATGTGTCTGTTCCTGAAAGTGAAATGTTTTGGGGCGGTTCTACACCAGTACTTCTACATAATAGTGATGAGCGAGGTATTGATATAATGCGTTCCAAGGCACAACAGAAGGATAAGAGTGCAAATGTAAGATCACTGAAGGATTTTGCCAGAACTCGGCCTATTGCGGGGGATTTCAAGATAATATTTCTTGACGAGGCTGATGCCCTTACACCGGAGGCACAGAATGCACTGCGAAGGACAATGGAGAATTATACACGGACGTGCAGGTTTATACTAAGCTGCAACTATTCATCAAAGATTATAGAACCAATTCAGTCAAGATGTGCAATATTCAGGTTTAAGATCGTATCAAGGGACGCAATTAAGAAAAGACTTGGGGAAATTCTTGAAAAAGAGAAGGTAAAATTTACGGATGATGGATTGCATGCAATTGTCTACCTCTCTGAAGGCGATATGCGGCAGGCCGTCAACCTCCTTCAATCCGCGGCTACTATTGGTGAGGTTAACGAGGATAATGTATACTCAATATCTACAAGGGCAAGACCTGAGGAGATAAAGAATCTGATGGAACTTGCAATATCCGGGAAATTCCTAGACGCAAGGAATCTGCTGGATAAACTCCTTCTGAATTATGGAATGTCCGGGGAGGACGTTCTTCTTCAGATGAACAAGGAGGTATTTAATCTTGGAATTGATGATGCAACAAAGATAAGGATTATAGACCTTGTTGGGGAGGCGAATTTCACGCTTGTTGAAGGGGCTAATGAGAGGATTCAACTTGAGGCATTATTGGCAAGGATTATGATGGTGAAGTGAATCAAACCATGAATAAAACAGAGATAGGCTCTGCAACTGCCAAAGGCGGATTTGCAAATAAAGAAACTCAAAACAGTTTAGAATATAAAAGATGCTATTGCCCCAATGAATATTGGGAAGTGATTATTGCCGATAATGACGAAAATTTTGATGGTAGAACTACAGTTTATTACCATTGCGATTACTGTGGAGAGGATTTTGTAATATTGGATTTCGAAACATCAGAAATTTTATATAAAAGATGGTGATCAATTTGACATTGTATGATAATCGCGAATGACCCGCAAACTCTTCGGAACATCCGGAATCAGAAGAAAAGTAAACGAATTCGATTCTGAATTTGTAGTTTCTCTTGGAAAAGCCCTTGGCACTTATTCCGAAGACAGGACAATAGCAATAGGCAGGGATACGAGAAATTCTTCTCCGGGACTGGAGTCTGAATTCATATCAGGATTGGTTTCCACGGGGCATAATGTCGTGAAACTGGGGGTGGTTCCCACACCAACCGTGGGGATAGCAGCAATGGATTACGGCACCGGGGTAATGATAACTGCATCCCACAACCCTCCGGAATACAATGGATTCAAATTCTTTGGAAAAAATGGGGCATATACCCCTGAAGGGGAATCAGATATTGAAAGAATTTTCTATTCAAAAAAATTTAAAAAATCAGAAAAACAGGGCGATACAAAAGAACAGGATTACATAGAGAAACATATCAATTTAATTTTAAAAAATCTCGGGACTGTAAAAAGACATGTAAAAATTTTCCTTGATTGCGCAAACGGCTCAGGCTCGATTCTTACACCAAAACTTCTTGAAAGAATGGGGTGCGATGTAGTTGCCGTAAATAAAGAGATAAATAAAAATTTCCCGCATGGACTTGAGCCTACCGCCGAAAATCTAAAAGAAATATGTAAACTGGTCAAAAAATCGGGTGCCGAAATCGGTATTGTGCATGATGGTGATGCAGACAGGTCTGCGGCAATAGACAATGAGGGGGAATTAATAGATTGGGATTCCCTGCTTGCCGTTTTAGCCTATGGCAGGGATAGGGTTGTAACTACCGTAGATGCATCAATGCGCATTGAAGATGTCTGCAAAAAGGTCATAAGAACGCCCGTTGGGGACGTGTCAGTGGCAAATGCGATTGTTAGGGAAAATGCAGATTTTGGAGGAGAGCCATCTGGTTCTTACATATTCCCCGATGTGCATCTTTTTCCCGATGGTCCCCTTACCGCAGCAGTTATCGCAAAGATGGTTTCTGAGGGAAGGTTCTATGAAATTCTGGATAAGATAAAAGTTTATCCTACGGAAAGATTGAAAATCCCCTGCGATGAAAATTCAAAGGAGATTATTATGCAGAACCTCAAGAAGAAAACCAAATTTGAAGGAACGAATGTGGACTATACAGACGGAATCAGAATTACGGCAGAGGAAGGATGGGTTCTTATAAGACCTTCGGGAACCGAGCCATATATAAGGATAACTGCGGAGGGTAAAGACAGAAAATCCCTTGACGAAATTGTGAAAATGAGCAGGGAATTACTTGAGATGGCTATGTCATAGGGGGGGTAAAAGAAACAAATTCAGATATCACACAAAACCTGCGCTGTCCAGATGCTATCTTTCTTCCCCACAAGCATGTCATGATAGGTAATTGCTTTCACCTCTGCCTTAATGCTGTGCTTCTTATTGTCGAATTTTTCTCCAGAGACAACAGCATGCAGTTTGTAATTTTTATTTTTCCTGATAGAAACATTAAATTTTTTTGGAAGAAATTCCTCTGTTGTGAACAGGAATAAAAGTTCGGAAAGCCAGTCATGGAGAAGTATTTCCAGTTCTTCTGCCTCAAGGTCAATGTCGTGTTTTTCTGTGATTACGGAATCAATATCGGCAATTGCGGAAAACATCGCATTTGCAGAATTTTCAAAACATGAAGCAAGTGTTTCACCATAGGCAATGAATTTCAGGTCTGCGGTATGCTCTAAAAACTCAAATTTCTTTTTGAGATTCATTTTATATGAAATTCCTACAGAATTTCATAGCTATGAATCTGCTTTGCAGATTCATATTATGTGAGAACCTCGACAATCTCGGTCTTTATATCTGCCTTTCCGCCCATGGGTTCTGCAATAACCTTTTCACAGGCAAGACATTTTACAGTAGTTGATGCATTACTGAAAATAACCTGGTCGTTCCCGCAATCATTGCATTTAACCCTGATAAACCTGCTTTTTGTTTCCTTTGCCATTTTATTCACCCACCTCAACGGTCTTCTTTGTTCTTGCAGAATAAACCTTCTGATGCTTTTTACCACAGGACTTGCACTTGAGGACTACAACCGGTCTTTTGCCTACCTTGTAGACCTGCTTTTTGGGCGTTCTCGGAGAACCACCGTAGCCTTTTTTGATCCTCTCATATTTTCTCCTGCCCATGCTCATTGACCGTTCTTTGCCCTTTTTTGAAATTCTAACCTCGTGCTCCGAATGCTTATTACAATGGGGGCAATGTGTTTTTATTATCTGGGGTATTTTCATGATGTCAATAAATATGTCATTATGGAAATAAAAGTCATATCTTATTAATCCATTTATTCATTTTATTGAATTATAAAGTATATCCTCGATAGACTTTATAATGTATCTGGAGGGATATTGTCTCTCTAGAATATATATTCTGAACGATTAAGTCGTTCAGATACATAACCAACAAATTTCGCTTAATTCGATAGCTTTGCTATCGAAGCTCCGACACGAAGTGTCGGATAATTTAAACTCTCCGAGTTTAAATTTCTCAAAATTCGCTTTGCGAATTTTCAGATCAGTGAAATTTCTTGTCGCCCCCGGTAATCTTTGATATGCTTATTCCAAGATAAAATGCCGAGATTATGCCTAAAACCGACGGTATTATATAGAACAGAATCCTGTCTATCATTGTAACTGCAGTTGCAGTAACCTTCGATATTCCAAAGAGTATAAAGAGTCCTATACTTGCACCTTCCCATAGACCAAGTGCCCCGGGAAGTACGGGAATAAAGGAAAGAATTACGACTGTTGTTTCTACAATAAGAATTGTACTCAATGGAATCTTAATCCCGAATGCAAGGAATATTATATATACTCTCAGAAATCTGAAACCCCATGTTATCAGGGACACAAAGGTTCCAATAAAAAGAGTATAAGTGTCCATAATCTGCTCCTCCATAGCATCCCTGAATTTCGACAACATTCCATCGGCTTTTATTCTAAGTTTCAAAACCTGTTTTTCCGGGATTGGAAATTTTGAAATGATGCTGATGGAAACATTAATTAATCTGTTCAGAAAATCCCTGTTAGTTGCGACCCTTAGGGATATTATAAAGAGGATTAGCATAATCATAGTCGTAATCCCGAGGATTATTGCAATTTCAGATGAAACGCCCTCTATTATCACAAGAAGTATCGCAAGTCCACTGAGAAAGAATAGTGGTACTATCTCAAGAAATAGGTCTATGACGACACTGGCAAATGATGTATGCAATGGAATTTTATCTGTCTTGTATATTGCATACGCCCTTACGGGCTCTCCGCCGGCCATCCCTATAGGGGTTATGTTGTTTACGAGGTAACCCAGAAAGGTTGCATGAAGGATATTCTTCATCGAGACGCGCATATTCCTTAGTATAATCCGCCACTTCAGTGCAGAAAGTATCATTATTGTAAACTGGACCAGGAGGAGGATCAGGATATATCTAAACTTGATTTTTAAGATTAAACCTATAACATCATCAAATCCTGCAAGATACAAAATTGCGGCGATTATTCCAATACTTGCAATAAAGAGAATTGCATGTTTTTTATGCATTTTGTAATTATATATCCTTTATATTGGTAGAGAAATTTAATATTATGGTGATGAAGATATCTGTAATAATTCCTGCATTCAATGAAGAAGAGATTATAGGGGAATGTCTAAAGTCAGTAAGCGAACAAACCTACATTGATTTTGATATAATTCTTATTGACCCCGGATCTACTGATGCTACTGTAGAA
>JAKFXM010000078.1 GCA_021731385.1 Methanobacteriota archaeon | reverse complement strand
TACTCAGGTTCAACATATTTTTGATTTTATTGAACGATTGCAATGAGGAAATATTTGATAAATAATATTTTGCCAGTTCTTCCAGTTTTACAATATTCTTTATCCTATGCCTCATCGCTATATCTTTTATCAGAATATCCCTGAAATAAATTCCAAGAAGCTCTTTTTTATCCTGTTCGCTTTGCAAAAGGGTTGACTTCGGAAAGCCCCCCCACTTCAGATATTCTGAAACCCGCCGTTTGATTTCATGGCGCTTTGAAATAATCTCGATTTTTTCCTTTATCTCAACGCCCCTGAATTTCAGAAACTCCCGGAAAGAAAGCGGATAGACCTCCATATCAACATGCCTTCCCGCCAAAACCGTTGAATATTCCGAGCTTAGCAGCTTTGAACTTGAGCCTGTCAGAAAGACATGCGCTTTCTTGCTTTCATGCAGATATCTCGCAAACTTTTCCCATTGCTGAACAACCTGAACCTCATCAAGAATAACATAATGTCCCTTTTTTGGATCCATTTCAGTCTGATATGTTTCATAAATCTTGTTCAGCGTTTCAATGTCAAGGTCCCTGAAGCGGGGGTCCTCAAGATTAACTATAAGAATGTCTTCCTTTCTCACGCCTCCTTCCATCAAAGATTTACAGAACTGCTGAAGCAGGGTGGACTTGCCGCTCCTTCTCGCGCCGGAAACAACAACTATTTCTTTCATCCCAGAAAGCCGTTTTATGCTTTCTGCAAGCAGCCTCCTTTCAATGCCTGTGTCAATATCTTTCTTCCAGAAATTCCAGTCCAGCAATATCTCCATGATTTCAGAGCTTTTCATGATATCTTTTAGGAAAAGTGTCTATTTAAAGCTACCGATGTATCGATAAGTTTTAGCATAAAGCTACCGACTGATGTTATAAAGGTGTTGTTGCAAGATTTTCGCACACAATCCGGCTGACGGCTTTTGGAAATGAAAAGGTAAAATATGTTTCATTTCGGCGGGAGAAGGTGAAATATGACTGCTTTCTGGCGGCGGGCACAAGGGCGGTGAAGGAGGTTTTGGGCGGGTTTGGAGGCGAACAGGGGAGGCGGGAAAGGAAATTTGATAAAGTAGGTTCTTGTGAGAAAAACAACGGAAAGGCAACGGCTTTGTATAAAGATTATGTCGGGCTTAGTTGCTTCGACGATGAGGGCTTTCGGCTTAAGTGTCTCTGGAGAGGGCGGTGAAGGAACATCAATGGCTTATCTACCGTTGTCCGGGTCCCGTTACGATGATGCGATGGGGGGTGCTGGATTGTGGCTAATATCGTAAAACATAATAATAATTTAATTTTAGTATGATTAAAAATAAGCTTAATGTCAACATTAGTAAGGTTTATATACTGGCGCATGCAATAAATAATTATGCCATATATTGAGCGCGAAATTACCGAGAAATTCAGGAAAGTGCAAAGCATATATAACCTGATAGCAATCGTAGGCGCACGCCAGGCAGGAAAAACAACTTTTCTGAAAGAGCAGATGAAACAGGCGCGCTGCTCATACGTGCTGTTTGACGATCCTGATGCACGGGCACTTTTTGAGGATATAAAGAAATTTGAAAAGCAATATGCAGAGGGATATGAAATCACAGTACTGGATGAGGTGCAATATTGCGAAGATGCAGGAAGAAAACTCAAATATCTCGCAGATACCGGCAAAAAGATATGGATAACTTCATCCTCAGAGATTATTCTGGGAAAGGAAATATTATCCTACCTTGTCGGAAGGGTTTCCATTCTTAGGTTATACCCGTTTTCGCTCCGTGAATTTCTGACATCCCGGGGACAGAAAGAAGTAACACCGGCCATTCTTGAGCGAAACATCTGGGAACATGCGATATACGGAGGATATCCCAAGGTTGTGCTGGCAGAAGATCCCGAAGCAAAGGAAATTATTCTAAAAGACCTGTATGATACAATGATTCTAAAAGACGTAGCGAGAACATTCTCAATCGAGGATATAAGGGCTCTTGAGGAATTTGCAAAATACCTGTCGCTAAATATCGGAGGCATGGTTTCCTACGAAAATATCTCGCGGGACATAAAAATCTCGTTCCAGACAATCAAAAAATACCTTGACGCAATGGAAAAAAGTTATATTATCGTGCGAGTGCCGCCGTTCTATACAAACAAGACAAAGGAGATTATAAAACAGCCAAAGATATATTTCCTTGATACGGGCTTAAGAGATATTGTAGCAAAAACGTTTGGTGCTGAGCCGGATGGGAATCTGTTTGAAAATTATGTCCTTTCGGAATTGATAAAATTGGGATTTATGCCAAAGTACTGGAGAACCAAATCAAAGGCAGAAGTTGATTTTATTGTTGAGAGAGACAACGCCATAATTCCGATAGAAGTTAAGCTGAACGCCCAAGTCGGCAGGATAGAGAGGAGCATGCGCTCTTTCATAGAAACTTACAAGCCAAAAACCGCGCTTGTTGTAACATACAAAGGAGAGAAAGGTGAGATGAAAGTGGATGGCTGCAAAGTAATGTTTACGAATGCGCTTGAAATGAGGCAGTTGATAGGATAATGCCAAATTCCGCAGGCGAATGTGGATGTGAGTGGGGTTGTAGTTGAGATTGTAGTGGTTGGTATCTGTAGGTCAGTTCTTGATGCAACTGGTGGGAATTCCCATAAAAATCATTTCCCGACTTTTATACAACTTCATAATAGATTGTTCCATCCCTTATCCGTCGATGCTGCCATGAAATTCTATGACAGAGAAATATTGATGAATTCATTATTTTTCCTCAAGGCAAGGGGGATTATCTTTTTGTGAAATATCCTCTGATTTCTTGCTTCCGGAGTACATGCCGGCGCTGCCGCTTGATTGCCTCCTTGCATTATACAAAAGAATGTTATTATTTGCCTCCGAGCCCTAAAAGGAATTTCCACGCAGGAATGATTGCTACATCGTTAGTTTCCCCTTCTTTTTCCATATCCACGATTATCGCTTTCCTGACTTTTCCTGCAAATTTTTCTTTAAGCTTTTTTATTTGCTTCACGTCCTTTTCCGTTTTCTTGACTTCTATTGCGTCCAATTTCCCGTTCTCTGCGATTATGAAGTCGACCTCAAAACCGTTTCTGTAAAAAAATCGTGCATCGGTTTCGGATGCCACGAGATTTTCGAGCATGGCGGGCAAAACCCGTTCAATATTCTGATTGAATGCAAATGCAATATTCGGCGTTGAAAAATACGCCTTTTTCAGCTTTCTTGCGCTCGCCAACGGGCTCCCCCTATAATTGAAAACGAATTTGACAAGAAGCCCGAACTCAAGGTACTCAAAATAGTTTGCAACTGTACGCTGGTCGCGCCCAAGGTCATTTGCAATTGCCTTATAATTTACAATCATGCCAGGATTCTTTCCCAAGATGTAAACCAGCGTTTTAAGAAGCTCGACATCCTTTATCTCGAATTCTTCCGGCAGGTCCTTGTATATTATCCTGTCTATGACGTTGTTCAGGATGTATTTTCTTGCAAACTCCTCGTCTTCTACGGCAGTAAGCTCGGGGAACATCCCGTATTTGATATAACGATAAAAAAGAGGAATAATTTCCCTTTTCCATAAATCAGGGTTTTCTTTTATCTTCCTCAAATCGTGGCCGTTCATTTCAAGGAATTCTTCTAACGGCAGCGGCCGGACAAGGAAGTCCAGAATCCTGCCGGCAATGCTCTCCTTTGACCGTTTTCTCAAAGCCACCGACGCAGAACCGGAAATGAAGAACTTGACATTTGGGTAAAGGTCGTAGTATGTTTTCAGCTTATTTTCCCAGTCGCTTACCTTCTGGATTTCGTCAAGGAATAAGTATATGCGTTCCCTGGTTCCCTCGAATGTTTTGTTTAAGATGAACTTCTGGTACCCTTCAAGGACATCCTTTATGTCAAACGCTATTTCATCAAACGAGAAATAAAATACATTTTTCTTGTCCGCTTTTTTCAGGATGTCCGAAATTATCTGATAGAGCAAGGTGGTTTTTCCCACCCGCCTCAGGCCCCAAATGAGTAAGATCTGCCTTTTTTCAACATACTTTTCAACTTCAAAATACGGCTTTCTCTTGTATTCCTTGAGCCATTCGGCTTTTACGCTTCCTGTTCTCCACCACGGATTAAACCGCTCCATGTCCTCGATTGATAACATGGATATATTATGGTGCTACTAATATATAAATCTTATTACGTTGTAACGTTATTGTTTTACTTTCCCTTCAATTGCCACGACGCGGGAAATATACACAGATACTTCTCCGCACCCTTGAGAAATGGGGGGCTTTCGGCTTAACTGTCTCTGGAGAGGGCGGTGGAGGAACATCAATGGCTTATCTACCGTTGTCCGGGTCTCCGTTACGATGATGTAATGAAATTCCTGAACAGGATTTCGACAGGGTATTTCCCGACGTTTATACGACCTCATAATAGATTGTGCCATTGCCGCCTGGCTGATTCCCTGTTCCACTCGCAGCAGTAACACTTCCGGTAAATGAGTTAGTTTTATAATAATCGTTATTCTTCACTTACAACCCGCAATTTGGCATTTGGCCCCGTCGTCCCGATGCCAACACCGCCGTCATAAATTATCATCACGCAAAAACCACTTCCAAAGCGGAATAAATTGTATTATAATATTATCAATTTTTTCGGTGCCCTCCCGGTTATTTGTTATTATCATGCCTTCTTTTAGACCTAAATCCTTGACGCATGTAACCAGCCCCCGAATTTCCCGCTCTTTCGTTTTTTCGTTCTCAATAGCATACACAACTTGAATGATTCCTTTGGCTTTTAACCCCTCACGGACAACAAAATCAGCTTCAATACCCTCTTGATTCCTCCAGTAGTGAATTTCTTCTTGCGGCGGCTTGCGGCGCTTCAGCTCCAAAAAAACCGCGTTCTCAAACAGCCGCCCCATGTCAGTTTTGCCGCTTAAAGCGTACATAAATCCCGTATCCCCTGCGAACGCTTTTCTCGGATATTGGGTTCTGTCCTTTATTGTATGCGAGAATATAGGGATAAAGAAGAATAGGTAACCGTCCTGCGAATGCTTTTCAAGATTAAGTATGCTCTGCTTGCCGATTTTATGGCCAAGTCCCTTAAAGAAGTTCAGGCATTTCGAGGCGGAAAAGTGCGGCGTCTCGATGGCATATTTCCCAAAGAGGTCTACTGTTGCTATGCTTTCTTCAGCCATTTCAGCAACATCAAGCCCTATAATATCCTTAAAGTAAGAACTCAGCAGTCGTATTTTATCTATCCTGTCATTGACAAGAGCGACTTCCGGAAAACCCCCGTAGATAAGATACTCGTCAAGGGCTTTTTCTATCCTTCCTGTTCCTGCAGTGGTGCGCTCAATCTCAATTCCTTTAAACTGCAGGAATTCCTTGAATGACAAGGGGTAAAGTTCGTAGGCAAGCATCCTTCCCCTGAGCGGCCTGGAGGGGGTAACAAGTTTTTTCCTTGAAGAACTCACGACAAGATGCAATCTGCCTTTCAGCAGCTCGTGGTTTCTGGCAAGCCAGCCTTCCCAGTCATGCGCGCCTGTTACCTCGTCTAATAAAAGATAACCTGCATCCCCGAACCATTTTAGAATGTCGTCAAGCAGGGTTTTTGAGTCTTTGATTCTGCTGTCCTCAAGATTGATATATGCTGCTTTCCTGCCTTCCTTTAAGAGTTTCTGCAAAAGCAGGATGAGTATGCTCGATTTTCCCGACCTTCGTATGCCTGTGATGCCGACGATCTTGAGCCGCGAGTTCGACTCTATGTTTCCCAAATCAATTGCCCGGGGCATCAGTGCCTTCTTTTGCGCATAAACATTCCATTCCTCAAATATATTTTCCATGTAGTGTTTTTATACAGAACAGTATATAAAGATTTCTGTTTTTATACAGAACGATTTATAGAAATGACCTCTGACTTATCCGTCGCCGAAGATGCGGTGAAGGAACATCAATGGCTTATCTACCGTTGTCCGGGTCTCCGTTACGATGATACGATGGAATTTCTTGAACCTGATTTCGATAGGTCATAAATCCTGCTAAAGCAGGTAGCGGCAAAATCGCTATTTCACGGGGTCAGTTCTTGATAAATCCGCTTTCTTTTGCTTTATTACAAACAATTTCATTAATTGAGGGAAATACCCTTTCTTTATAGAATTTATCCCCTTCCTCTTTTTTTCCTGATTCATAGAGTTTTTTACACTCTTCAGTTAATGCTTCAAGTTTTTTCATCTATCCTTAATATTCTTCCTATTCCATTTCCTTCTCAACAGGCAATCGTGATAATACAAATTTCTTAATCTTCATAGCCAGTTCCACGGCATCTTTAGCTCTATCTATTGTTAGTTCTTCATCAATTATACCCGGATATCTTATCTCAACAGCATAAGGGGTTAGCATTTCACCAAATTCAATAACCTGATTAAATTCAGTATCTATTTTCATAGCAAGTTCTATAAGTTCGCATAGATCATGTGTTTTTTCGAATTCTATCTCGTAATATGCAAGGAAAGATTATAAATATTTCTCAGCGCATTGTTGAGCATGAAAGCAAATAGTATCAAATGGCGGTTTGGGTCTTATCCTAAGAGAGTTAACCGCAGTAATTAAATCGTTTTCCGCCTTTCTTATCCATAACTTTACAAGGTCAATTTTTTCTTTCATAGAGTAGCCTCCCTTTATTTACAATTGTTGTGATAAATGCCTGTGGTACCTTTTTCCAATCCTCTATCTGATTTGGAACAGCAACTACGACATCCTTAGGGGTATGGATTCCCCTTAACGCGCTATAAACCTTAACGGATACCTCATACCTGGATGGGATGGAATTGTCAGCTATTACAAGAATATCAAGATCACTGCCCTTGCGGGGCATACCATAAGCATAAGAACCAAAAAGGATTATCTTTATAGGGTTAGTAGCATTAACTATTCTTTTCACTACCTCCTTAAGCAGTTTTTCATCTATTTTAATGTTTGTCAATTTGTTATTGTTCATGCAACTGGTGGAAAATTCAATAAAAATCATTTCCCGGATCATGGGACAACTTAGTAATAGATTGTTCCCGGACTTGCTGGAGGTCCGTGATTATAACCGGTATAACCGGTACCCTCAGCAACACTCAAAGTTCCAGTAAAAGTATTGGTCGTGTAATAGATCGCAATCCTTCCTCCACCTCCTCCACCACCAAGGCGGTATCCTAACGCTTCTTCTACCGTACCACCATTGGCAGATATTGTTCCTAAACCCGTTAAGGCTCCAGTAGTAATATAAATTGAACCTCCGGAACCACCGCCATTCCATTCAAATTGTCTTCCGCAGGGAGTGGACCACCAATGTTGACTATTTTCACCATTAGCAGCAATTATTCCATTAACAGTTAAAGTTCCGGGAACATTTAATTTTATTGCTCCTCCTCCTGAACCTTTCCCATTATTCTCATAACCACTAACAAAGCCACCACCTGAACCCAAATAAGTAGGTTGAGTTGAAGTTGAATATCCATAAGATTGACCACCCTCTGTGCTGGTATAACCGCTAAAAGTAAAACCATATCCTCCGTTTCCTCCATAACCCCCTCCACCAGCACCAACGGCGTACGGCCAACCACAACTCAAATTCTTACCTGCTCCGGGTCCTGAACCAGCAGCATACCCCTTGCCAGTAGCGTTCAATGTCCCTGCAATTGTCGCGCTGGTAGCATTAATTTCCAATCTGCCGTAATTAGTTCCATCATAGCCATAAACATAAACAGTGCCAGAAGGAATAGTAAAGGTTCCTATATTATAATGCACTCCTGCAATGCCGATATTTGCCGAGGGATCTAAATCACAAGCATCGCCATTAGTAGGTGTCCAGTCTGCACCGCCATGGTCGGGATAAGAACACACGGGTAATGTCGTAGTGGTTGAGGTAGTAGTCGTGGTAGTTGTGGTGGTTGTGCTGGTAGTTGAGGTAGTGGTTGTAGTTGTTGTGGTTGTAGTTGTGGTGGTTGAAGTTGTGGTTGTTGTAGTCGAACAAAATGCTATTGATCCTAATGCTGAGGGACTAGGTAACTGGGATATTCTCGTACCCGTTCCCGGATCTCCGTCCCATAATGCACCATAGGTTGCAGAAACTGTTATTCCCTGGCAGTCAGTTGGTATCGCAGGTATTGTCCATGTCCCTGAAACGGAGGTATAGGGTGAACTTATTGAAACAGTGCTTGTTATCCCTGACATATCTCCGCCACTGAATTGGATATCACAACTGCCGGCAAGGGCATCTATCTGGAAGGTGTTTGCCTGGGCACATGCAGATGCTCCATTCAATGTTCCACTCATGTCTATTGTCTCTCCTTCCTTACAGCAACCATCTACACAACTGGAAGTTATTGTTGGGGCAGAAAGG
This sequence comes from Methanobacteriota archaeon, assembly GCA_021731385.1. GTDB lineage: Archaea > Altiarchaeota > Altiarchaeia > IMC4 > QMZM01 > JAKFXM01. The sequence goes on along the minus strand of JAKFXM010000078.1, from coordinate 1,599 downwards.
GTGCATGGGAGAGTCGTAGTGGTGGTTGAGGATGTTGTAGTAGTGCTGGTTGTAGTTGTAGTTGTGCTTGAGGTTGTAGTAGTTGAAGTTGTAGTACTGGTTGTGGTTGTTGTGGGCACTGGATTATCCTTGAGGCAGCGGACGGAAAAGGCGAAGCTCCATGAGGAATCATAGTACCGGAGGACATTTGGTCCATTCGGCCAATCAGTACGCATCAGGCCTCGATACCACGCGGTAGTACTGCCCTTTGCCGTAGAGGACCAGAAATTCGCGTGTTCGTTTTGATTGCCGCAGGTGGAGGAGGTACTTAAGAGGCCGGCAAGACGACCCTCAAAACCACTGGAGCCGCCTAGGTTAAGGGCTATTCCCGCCGGGTTGCAATCCCAAGATGATCTGCCAGCATTACACGAACCGGCGGCAAAAAAGCGTTCCAAAGGATACCATTCTCCATCACTTGGAAGATGCCAGCCAGTGGGACAAATGCTTGGACCCCACGGGTAGCCTGTAGCCATTTCCCATGTATATAAGCCGCCGTCTGTATTACAATTATTACCGTCGCAGCAGTAGCGGGTGATAGCGCCGCCTCCGGCGTTTTTAGTAACTTTAAGATTCTGCTTGGCCCAGCATTGACTTCCGATTTCTACGGTATCGTAAGTATTCCCATCAATATCATTGAAACTCGCCGTACCACCGCAAGGGGGAGCAGGAGTAGCACTTGCCTCATCAGATTGCGTGCCTTCGCCATTTGCATTAACAGCCGATACTTTGTAATAATAAACTTGGCCATTGGTCAATCCCGTATTAGTATACCATGTTGTAGCAGCGCCTATAGTGGTAAACAGTGTTTCTGCGCCGGGCGTGGTGCTTCGATAAATCTTGTAATTAGTAATCGGGCTGCCGCCGTCGAATGGAGCAGACCATGCCAGAACCACTAAGGCGTTTCCACCGGCAGCTGACAAGCCAGTGACTTGGGAGGGAACGATTAGGGTTGTAGTAGTAGTGCTGGTTGAACTTGTAGTACTGGTTGTGGTTGTTGTGGTGGTGGTTGTAGGCACAACTGGATTGTCGTTGATGCAGCGAATGGAAAAGGCGTACTCATAATCCTTAAGGTATGCGTCCCGGTAGACCGTAGACGACAAATTCAGTTCCCGATACCACACGTAAGAACCGCTCATCGTGGACATAGAAGACCATATGTCTGTCCTCGTGCCCCGTTTGAGGGATGATCCATGGCCGTTGACATAGCCGGTGAGGATAGCCTCAAAACCGCTGGAGCCGCCTGTTTTAAGTTCTGTTCCGGCCGGATCGCAATCCCATGCTGTTCTTGCAGCATCGCAAGTGCTTGTTGCAAGACTGCTTTCTAAAGTGTACCACTCTGCATCAGTGGGAACATGCCAGCCATCAGGGCAAATTCCCTGGCTGCCTTCTGCGGTTGCTCCATCCATAGCCGTGTCCCAAGTGTATAATCCACCATCAGTATCGCAAATAGCAGGATCATCATTGTAGCAGTAGCGGGTGATTGCGTCGCCAGACGGGTTTCTTGTAACTTTAAGATTCTCTTTTGCCCAGCATTGGGTTCCGATTTCTACGGTATTGTAA
>JAKFXM010000178.1 GCA_021731385.1 Methanobacteriota archaeon | reverse complement strand
CACTGGATTATGCAAGAAAGGCAAGAGACCTGTATTCAATGATAAATAATACTGATGGTTTTTTAAAGGCACAAGACCTTGTAAATCAAATTGAAAATAGTATAAGGAAAAATGAAGATTTTCTGAAACATTCGCACAAAATGCATTAAGCATTTATCAGGAAATTAATTACAGCGAAGGAATTCTGAAATCAGAGGCATTAATTGATAAAATTTTGAAAGGCACCGGGGAGATAAAGGAGAATGCAGATCTAACATATAATCAGGCAAATGAGTACTATAAAGAGGTGCTGATACGCATAAGTTTTGATAACTATAAGAAGTCACTGGATTATGCAAGAAAGGCAAGAGACCTGTATTCAATGATAAATAATACTGATGGTTTTTTAAAGGCACAAGACCTTGTAAATCAAATTGAAAATAGTATAAGGAAAAATGAAGATTTTCTGAAGCAAGAGGCAGATGATTACTACGAGAAAGCCCGCGACTCTTTCCTCTATGATGATCTTGATAATGCAACTATGTATATAGAAAATGCAAAGAGCAGATATAATGACCTTTTTGACATAGTAGAGAAAATGATGGAGGATCCAAATCTAAAACAAGGTAAAATAAAAGATTATACTGAACTTATAGCAAAATCCAACGAATTTATCGACAGAATAAACAAGACTCGAAAAGAGAAAGAAATAAAGTCCCGGGCAGAGTCCTTCTATGATGATGCCGAGCGGCTTTTTAATTATGCAGAATATGAAAATGCATCGGTTGTTATAAAAAATGCAACAGGGCTTTTTTCGTCTATTAATAATTATGCCGGTATTTCCAAGTCGGATACGCTGATACTAAAGATTAATAAAAAACTTGACCTGATGAAGGAAGCTGGGGGATATTACAATAAATCTCACGGGTATTATCTAATTGCAGATTTTGACAATGCTACCCTTTATCTGAACAAGTCGAGGGGGATTTATAGTAATATAGGACGTTCCGTAGAGGTCGCAATGACTGATTCATTCATGAAGAATATCACTATAGGGATTGGAAAAAAGTCGGAGGCAGATTCCTACTATGGAAATGCGATCGCACAGTACAATAGCAACAATTATGAAAACTCATTAGCAGAGGCAAAAAAGGCCAGAAAGATTTATTCCGGGATAAATTATGCTGCGGGAATTTCGAATGCCGATTCCCTGATTATGAATAACGAGAGAAAAATAAGGGAGATAGAGCAAAGCCAGGGTACATACAGAAATATAATTGTTTTTGCTATTCTTGTTGTAGTATTAATTATAATATTCGGTTGGATGCTTGAGAAAAAGAAAAGGACGGAAAAGAAGAAAATTGAGATAGAGGAGCAAAAATTGAAGGAAGAACAGGAAAGGACGGAAAAGTTAAAAAAAGAGAGGGAGGGGGAGGAAAAAAGAATTCAAGAACTGGAGTTAGAGAGACAGAGATTAAAAGACCTTCTCGAGAAGGAAAAACAGATTTTGGATAATAGAAAATAAGATGCTGTATGAGAAAATTCTTGACATATCAAAGAGACGGGGAATTGTATACCCCTCATTTGAGATATACGGCGGGGTTAGCGGATTTTATGACTATGGCCCCGTAGGAAAGAGGATAAAGCAGGATATAGAGGACATTATAAGGGAGTACTATGTCATAGGTGAAAATTGCTTTGAGGTTGAATGCCCTGTACTTTCTCCTGAAAGCGTTTGGATTGCCTCAGGTCATGTCAAGAATTTTTCTGATGTGCTGACTGAATGCTCAAAGTGCGGAGAGCCCTATCGTGCCGATCATTTGATTGAAGAACACACAAAGACATCATGTGCAGGATTGAATTCTGATGAATTGTATAAATTGATAGAGAAAAATAAGATCAGGTGCCCGAAATGTAATGGCGGGCTTGAGATGACCTATCCCTATAACCTGATGTTCCAGACCTATGTGGGAGCGGGCAAGGATAAGATAACTGCGTATCTGAGGCCGGAGACTGCACAGATGACATATCTTCCATTCAGGCGCCTATATGAGATTGGGAGAAAGCATCTTCCTCTTGGCGTTCTGCAGATAGGGCATTCCTTCAGGAATGAAATCTCTCCAAGACAGGGAATGATAAGGCTCAGGGAGTTCAATCAGGCGGAGATACAGTTCTTTGTTGATCCTGATAATAAAAAGAGTGCAAATTTTGATAAAGTCTCTGAAATAAGGGCTAAGATTCTAACAAAAAATAACGAAGAATTCGAAATTTCGCTTGGAGAAGCGGTTGAAAAAAATATTATAAAGATCCAGATGATTGCATATTTTCTTGGAATTTCTCTGAGATTATTTGAAGACATCGGAATCAATAAAAATCTCCTGAAACTGAGGCAGCACAAGGATGATGAAAGGGCATTCTATTCCACCGATACATGGGATATAGAATTCATGAGTTCTATTGGCAGGATTGAACTTGTCGGAATTTCAGACAGAACGGACTATGACCTCTCAGCACACATGAAACTGAGCAGGCAGAACATGATGGTCAATTATAATGAAAGGAATTTTGTACCGCATGTGATAGAAATTGCTTATGGAATTGACAGGCCTATTTACTGTATTCTGGAATCCACTTATACTGAAGAAAAAGACAGAATGTATTTCAAATTCCCGAAAAGAATTGCCCCCTACAGAATTGCAGTATTCCCCCTTGTTAATAAGAATAATATTCCCGAAAAAGCAATTGGAATATTTGAAACAGTGAAGAAAAACAGAATCTATGCAATTTATGATGATTCCGGAAGCATAGGAAAGAGGTATGCAAGGGCTGATGAGATAGGAATTCCTGAATGCATAACGGTTGATTACCAGAGTCTGGAGGATAGTACTGTGACGATAAGAGACAGGGATACGAAGAATCAGGTTAGGGTGAAGGTTGAAGGGATTTTAGGACGATTAATCTAAGAGTATATAGAATAAAATTTTCAGAGCAAAATTTTAACTCGTAATACTTCGTATTACGATGAAAAAACAATTACGTATGTTAAATTCAAAGCCAAAATGGAGGTGAAAATAGATGCATAATATACCAATTAACGTTTCTAAAAAGATCCTTGCTGACATTAGCTCTGGTATCTACAGGACTCCTGCTAATGCATTGAAAGAGCTCGTGAGTAATGCATTTGATGCTTCAGCTCATAGGGTTTATATTTCGACTAATGCACCCTATTTTGACATCTTTACTTGTGAGGATGATGGAGGGGGAATATCAGCAAAAGAGTTTGAAGAAATACTTGATATCATTGGTTCTAGTAGGAAAAGGTTGGGTGGGGATGTTTCTAAAAAGACAGGGCGACCGATTATAGGCAAAATAGGCATCGGTTTATTGGCGGTTGCTCAGATTTGCAATAAATTTACAGTCATTTCTAAGAAAGAGGGAGAAGAAAAGTATTTCGAAGCGACGATTGATTTGAAGCAATTTGACGACGTAGAAAAAGAAAAGAGTTATTTGCAAGGCGAAGGGAAAATTAGTTTAGGTACCTGCCAAATTGAGGACGATCTAAAGGATGAAATTGGAGCAAAAAGACACTACACAAAGATTATTATGGAGGAGTTAAAAGAGGGGTTTCGAACTAAATTGTTACAAGAGGAATCCAAGCGGATATTTAAAATCACAGAAAAAGCGGCTAAAAGCGATAATCTAATAAAATTTATCGAAAGTATAAAAAAGAAAAACTTTAATGCGTTATCGCAATACGACCAGTTAATTTGGGAGCTTGGATTGCTTTGTCCTGTAGACTATTTAGATAACGGTCCCTTGCCCCATAATGACGTAATAAAAACCGAAGTAGAAAATCTAAACAAATATAATTTTAAAGTTTTTGTTGACGGTTTTGAAATTAGAAAACCCTTTTTCTTCCCGACAGATAAAACGTTAAGCAAAAAAGATTCGGATTATAAAATTTATCCTTATATTTCTTTTAACGAGAAAATCGAGGGCTCTATATTGCGATTTACTGGATATCTCTTTCATCAAAGAACAAAAATTGAGCCGACCGAATTACAAGGTATTTTAATAAGGATTAAGGGGGTGGCTGTCGGTAGTTATGATAGAACCTTTTTGCATTATCCTAAAGCAGAAGGACCAATGTTTAATCAACTTTCTGGAGAAATATTTGTAGAAAGCGGGCTCGAAGAAGCCATGAATATTGATAGAAATAGTTTTAATGAAGCGCATCCGCATTTCCTGAAACTTCAACAATTTCTATGGGATTATTTGGGTGGTCAAAATGGTGTTTTTAAAGATATAAGGAAACGATCAAAGGAAAGGCAGGATAAGGTTCACAAAAAACAATCAGAAGAAGAGTTAATGAGAATAATAGAGTCCTTAAAAGATAAGCTCGCATTAGATATTACATTAGAAAGACAGTCGAAATCCTCTGAATACCCATATAGCTATAATAAAAAAGAGAGAAAAATAACTATCTTCTCGAATTCGTTCTGGGCTAAGGACAGTAAGACAAGACTTTTCCAAGAGAAAGTAGTGGTAGCCTTGATAGGCGCGCGAGAAATTTCTGAGGATATAGATTCATTTGAAAAGAATATCTTGAAGATATTTAGCTATGGTAAATAAAAATGAGTAACGGTCAGAAGAGCGACATCAAGAAAGTTAATGAAAAGACAGTAGATGCTTATTCTGATTTTGGAGGTTTAATAAAACATACTGCAAGGTATATATTATGGCTACCAGAAGCGAAAGCATTAAGACGAGAGGAGAACAGATTTCTGAAATATTTCACGCTTCCTGGTAAATGGGCTTGGGATATTTTTTTTCTTGAAAAGGAAGGAATAATTCAGAGAGATACAAGAGGTTTTTCAGGAGTAAGATTCTGCGATAATAATTCTAAGTCTTATTCTGACGCTAAAAGATTACTCGGAAATACTGTAGGGAAGAAAGAAAACTTTGAAAAATTAGTACTTGAGAAACAACGAGAATTTTGGGATGGATTCCCTTACGATATTTATAATTTAGATTTCTGTGGTACATGTTTTCCAGATAACCAACCTCCTTTCTCTGAAACCTTTCAAGCAATAGAAAAAATAATTGAAAAACATGTTGAGGGTAATCATTTCCCTTTTGTAATATTTCTTACTATGAAAGCATTTGATGGTGAAACAAATCCTCAAGCAAAAGAGCAACTAATTCAAAATATTGAAACTAACAGGGCTAACACCAGTTTTGCCCAACAAATAGCTACCGTAATTCCGGATACTCAAAATTTTGTTGCTCAAAGGTTTACTGATTTTATAGTTATAAGTGTGCCTAAAATAATTTGCCATCTCGCCGAAAGACATTGTGATTTGGAGGTAAGGAGTCGAGCAAAATATTTACGTTCAAATGCTGCAATAGGTAATTTCTTTATAACAAAATTTGTTTTTAAATTCTCACGGCGCAGGCAAAGCCATCTCGCAGTAATAAATCAGAATTATATTAATAATGTTCTAAATATTATGCGGCTAGACAATGTTATAGCAATTGACAATGCTTCGATAACTCAAGATATAAGAAGATCGAGTGACGAGCTAAAACAATATATTGAACAAATGAACCAAAATCCGCTGGAGAGCCAATGAAAATTCTTTTAGTCGAACCTAATTTCCCTATACCACCTAAAAGCAAAAACCATAGGGATTTTTTACCTGTAGGCTTACTTAAATTAGCAAGCTATCATAGGGCAAAAAGAGATGAGGTAAAACTTATTAGAGGCAACCAACAGTTTCCTGATTTCTATCCTAACCAAGTTAAGATAACCTCGCTTTTTACCTATTGGTCTAATTATGTGTGGGGGAGCGTGAAGTTCTATAAAGAGAATTATCCTAAAGCAAAAGTCATAGTTGGCGGCATTTATGCTTCATTGATGCCTGAACACTGCAAGCAGTCTGGCTGTGATGATGTTTTTGTTGGAGTTGATGAACGAGTTGAGAAGTTCAAGCCTGCTTATGATCTTGTTGATGTTGATTATCAAATTGTACACACAAGCAGGGGATGCCTGAGAAAATGCAAATTCTGCGGTACATGGAAAATCGAGCCGAAATTTACATCTAAGAAAAGCATAAAGGATGAGATTTGTAGTAATAGAGTCATATTCTATGATAACAACCTTTTAGCAAACCCCCATATAACGGATATCCTTGAAGAATTGAAGAATGCTAAGCATAACGGTAGAGTAGTGTATTCTGAAAGCCAGTGCGGGATAGATGGCAGATTATTGACACCAGAATTAGCAAAACTATTGAAACAAGCCAGATTTCTGAATCCAAGAATCGCATGGGACCACGGCTATGAACAAAGGTATATGATAAAGAAGCAGATAGATATGTTAGTAAATGCTGGTTATCCAGCTAAAGATATTTATGTTTTTATGATTTATAACTATGAGCCAGATTATTATGAAATGCTAAAGAAACTGAAGCAATGCAAGAGATGGGGAGTGCAAATAGCTGATTGCAGGTACAGACCTTTAAAACAGACATTTGATAATTACAATCCCAGAAAAAGGCAGACAAATAAGGAGTATTACATACATCCAAGATGGACAGACAGGCAGATTAAGCTTTTCAGGAAAAAAGTAAGACAGCAGAATATCATGATAAGGCACGGATTTGATCATTACATCCATGAGCTAGAACGGCAAGGCGCGAGAAGAAGAGAGGAAAAACTTTAAACTCAACATAGATGTTACTACTGAAGAAATTCCAAAACATGAAAACAATGATGGGAATAAAATTATCTGAAAAATCTGCAAGAAAAGTTGACAGTTATATTGAGAAATACGGAGAATTCGAAGCATACAACGATTTTGGAGGGAGAAGCATTGAAGAAGGCATCAAGAACATGATAATATTCTATAAAGAATATCCGACAGCACCAGTTTAAAAATGATGATGATACCCGACATACTAATCCCGTTAATTACCATAGGCTTGGCAGAATTCGGAGACAAAACCCAGTTATCCATCCTGCTGTTATCCTCAAAGACAAGGAAACATCTGCATCTATTACTTGGCATTATGCTTGCTTTTTTAGTAGTGGACGGAATTGCTGTTTTACTTGGTTCATGGATTACCGGCATTATCCCCTTAATTTTTTTAAAAATATCTTCGGGGCTTGTTTTCATAATTTTCGGAATCCTTATTCTGAAAGATAATGAATGGAAGAATGAAGTTAAATTATATTCCAAAAATTCATTCCTTTCCGGTTTTATATTGATTTTTATAACAGAGTGGGGCGATAAGACGCAAATTGCGTCAGGAATTTTTGCAACCAGATACAATGCATTAATGGTTCTAATTGGGACAATAACAGCATTAACCCTGCTTTCTGCAATGGCAATCTATCTGGGCAAATTTCTTTCAGACAGGGTTGATAAAAAACTAATGGCAAAAATTGCCGGAATTTTGTTTATATTGATGGGTATATTCTTTATCACCATCTGACACTTTATTTTCTCCCATTCTTAATTAAGGATATTATGTGTGGAATAGCAGGTTATATTGGAAACAGGAATGCACCAGAGATCCTGTTTGACATGCTCAGGCGCCTTGAATACAGGGGCTATGACTCTGCCGGAATTGCATACCTTTCAAAAGGAAAAGTGGTAATCTCAAAGGGCAAGGGCAGGGTTGACGAGGTAAGGAGGAATTCAAAAAACGGAGATTCTTCAATCGGAATTGCACACACCCGTTGGGCAACCCATGGGGGGCCATCTCATGAAAATTCGCACCCCCATACCGACTGCAATTTTAGATTTACAATTGTCCATAACGGGATAATAGAAAATTACAAAGACCTGAAACAGGAACTTGTCTCTGAGGGGCATAGATTCAGTTCTGAGACGGATACCGAGGTTATACCCCACCTTATCGAGAAATTCTATTCAGGGAATTTCGAGAAGGCATTTGTGGAATCGGTGAAAAAACTTAGGGGAAGTTTTGCAGTCGCTGCCATAGACCCCGAAGAGCCTGAAAAGATTCTTGTCGCAAGAAAGGAAAGCCCTCTCATTATCGGAATCGGAAAGAACGAGAATTTCATCGCATCAGACACCCCGGCAATTCTTCCAGAGACAAAAAAAATAATAATTCTCGATGATTTTGATTATGGGATTATAGGGAAGGATGATGTAGTGATAAAAGACCTTCAAACAGGTGACAGGATAAAGAGGGAAATCCAGACGATAGACTGGGACATAAAGCAGGCTGAGAAGGAGGGTTATGAGCATTTCATGCTGAAGGAGATCTATGAAGAGCCTGATGCCGTGAAGAATGCGCTGAAGGGTAGCAATGAGATAAGGGAGATTGCAAAAAGGATTTCAAAATACCAGAAGGTATACTTTGTCGCCTGCGGAACCGCCTCTTATGCAGGAATGGTAGGTAAGTATATTCTTGAAAGATTTGGAATTTCTTCAGAGGCAGTGGTTGCATCAGAATTCAGATATTCCACTGTAAATGCAATTGACAATAATTCCGTAATAATCGCAGTTTCGCAATCCGGAGAAACGGCAGATACAATAGCGTCTGTAAAAGAGGCAAAAAAAAGAGGTGCACACATCATTAGCGTTGTGAATGTTGTAGGTTCTTCATTAACAAGGATTTCTGATGGGAATATTTATACATACTCGGGACCGGAGATTGCAGTTGCTTCTACAAAGGCATATATTGGGCAATTGGTTTCTGTAACGCTTATTGCACTATTCATTGCACTTGAGAGGGGGAAGATTACTGGAGACTATGTCAATGAAATCCTGCATGACCTTAACGGAATTCCTGAAAAAATAGGACATATTCTGAAAAATGAAAATGAGATAAGAAAAATTGCAGAAAAACTTTTTAAGAAGGACATATTTTTCTATATCGGGAGACGGCTGAATTATCCTACAGTGCTTGAAGGTGCCCTGAAGATAAAGGAAATTTCATATGTTCATGCAGAGGCATATCCTGCAGGAGAAATGAAGCATGGACCTCTTGCTTTGTTGGAAGAGGGCGTTCCTGTAATTGCAATCCTGCCGAATGATGATTTAGCAGAAAAGATGGAAAGCAACATACAGGAGGCTAAGGCAAGAAATGCAACAGTAATTCTTGTTTCAGAAACCGGGGATCTGAAGGTGCCGCCGGTAGACCCTTTGCTTTCGCCGATACTCTATATAGTTCCTTTGCATCTGCTCGCATATCATATCTCGGTTCTTAGGGGGATTGACCCTGACAAGCCGAGGAATCTGGCAAAGAGCGTGACTGTGGAGTAAAAATCAGCCCTTAGACCTCTCAGACCCAAGCACGGTCATCGTATATCCATCAAATTCCTATATCCTCACACCCTCTTCCAAGGCTTGTTTTACTATTGTAATCTGCTTTGATAATCTATTAAACTCTTTTTCGGTAAAACAGATGAAATCAACAGGATTCCTCTTTTTTTGAACAATGTGCCACTCTCTAAAAAGTTGAGACATAAAATCTGCCCTGCTTCTGAATTTATCTGAGACTACTAATAGATCTATGTCGCTTCCCTCTCGTGTTTTACCAGTGGCATAAGAACCAAACAAAATAACCTTTCCGATACCATATTTCTTCTTTGCTTTTTCCTTAAAATCCTTTACTATCTTAATTACCTTAGGACTTGCCTCACCCATTTTACCACCGTCCTGCTCTTATCCAAGAACTCTTTACGTATAGTAAGGGGGTTAACTTAATACAACAGTTCATTATTTCATTCGGGGCTTTCACACTATCAGCAAGTGTTAAGAGGTCATGGATCCTATCAAATTTACCTTGCATTTGAATTTGTAAGGCTTTGAGGGCTTTTTCTGCAGCTTGCTGCAAGAAAAATTTTGCGTTGCAAAATTTTTGTGCCCAATTAGAAAGTTATACGAAACTCTAATATGAATTTGCATAGCAAATTCATAGCTCCGGTGTGGCAGAGCGACAAAGTCGCTCTGACACGTGTCTGAGAGGCTTGTGGCAGAGGCTTCGCCTCTGACACACACCCGAGCCTTTGAGGCTCGGTTGTGTCGCCTCTCAGCCACACACCAAAGGTGTC